>NZ_ADHJ01000026.1:0-4696 GCF_000193415.1 Paenibacillus vortex V453 | reverse complement strand
AAGGACTCAGATTAATGCAAAATGCTCGTTTAGAAAACGAAAAATTTCATTTTAGTAAAGGAGTCTCTTATGACGCTAATTCATATTAAAAACGTGAGTAAATCCTTTAAAGGTATTCAACTTTTTGAGAATACAACCGTCCAGTTTGAAAAAGGGAAAATTTACGGAATTATCGGTCATAATGGATCTGGCAAATCCGTTTTGTTCAAAATGATTTGTGGGTTCATACGTCCCGATGCAGGAGAAATTATAATTAATCCCGCCTATCGGGATAAACAATCCATGTTCCCCAAAAACTTTGGCATTGTGATTGATCGTCCTGGATACATTAGTGGAATAACAGGTTTTGAAAATTTAAAGAGACTGGCTAGAATTCAGCAATTGATCAGTGATCAGGAGATCAGGCAGGCAATGACTCTTGTAGGTCTCGACCCTGAGACTAAACAAAAGGTGAAAAACTACTCACTAGGGATGAAGCAGAAGCTTGCGCTGGCTCAGGCGATTATGGAAAATCAAGACGTTTTGATCTTGGATGAACCATTTAATGCCTTAGACATCGATAGTGTCCATTCGATACGGCAATTGCTTTTAAGATTCAAGGATGAGGGTAGAACTATAATTTTAACGAGCCATAACCAGGAAGATATCAATATTTTGTGTGATCACGTTTTTCAGATTCGTCAACATGCAGTGGAAGAAGTAAAAGCATAACGTGGTTATAGAGGGGAGGGTTCTATTGGGAGCGGAATTAGATCATCCGTGATATTTGAACACAAGGAAAAATCCTTTTACAATCATTGTCAGTACGTTATAATACAATCACCAGGTGGATTACCCCACAAAAAAGTGAAATATTGTTATTAATTAGTGAAGTCTAAGTAATAACTGATATTGATTAACGGAACATAGTGTTGGGTGATGGACACCATCTAAATTTAGGTTGGATTATCTCTTTTTCACAGTCATGTAGTCTTCCTCGGCTCTTGAGCCGCTTATTACATAATAGATATCGGAGGTATGGTTATTATGGTCCAGAAGAAAATTCTCACAGCCCTGAGCGCAGCTTTAATCGTCTCTATGCTGGCTACTGGCGTGGTAGTCGCCACCCAAGGTAAAACAACGTTAGAGGTAGCGAAGACAGCAGGGGATAAAAAGGTTGAAGTTATTAAAGCATAACCTACTATGAGTTAGAATAGAAAAATAATAGTAGGGTGACAAAAACATTGTAACATTTGAAGTCGCTGATTAAGCGGCTTTTTATATTTATGTTATCAAGTTCTTGTCAAAAGACCATGACAAGAACTTGTATGGAATGCCATAATTACCGATTAGCTATTTTATCATGCAATTACATGAAGATAACGGGCAAGTTTTTGAATATTTTGTATGACTTTTCTATTGTTCAAGTGTTTCTATTGTTAGAACCACAATTAATACAAGGGAGGACTTATTTTGTTAAAGAAAATCATAAGGCTAGCTTTGACAGCAATACTTGTGGGGCTTATTTTTAGTGGATTTGGTATGGAATTTACAGCGCCTGAAGTAGAATTATCTGATCTTCAAATTCGAGAAAAAATGGATGAAATTAGTTCTCGTTATGAGGTCGGAGAGGAGTTAAGTGAGGAGGATGCGAATTTTGTGAAGGAGCATGGGGTTTCACTATCTGAGAATAGGTGTTCAGATTAAGGTTCATGTAACGTTGAAGATTCCACTAAAAATTAAAAAGATTGTTGTATAAGTTCTTTCGAGGGATTGTTCTTGATTCCCGACATGATTTCATCGACGACGGTAACGCCCTTTCATTAAACTAACGGGCAGGATAGTTAGTTTTAAGAACATGTAAATTAATTTTGATCCAAAGTTCTTGACTTTGACGTCAGGTCATAGTGCATAATTCTCACTATAAACGACTAGGAGTGAGAATTATGAACATAACAACATTGCGTTCAGACCACATTTATCAAAAAGTTGCCCAAGCTTTACCCGAGGAAAAACTTGAATTATTCAGAAACGAAATGATGGCTCCTTTTATGAAACAATGGCAAATTCAACAAATCCCTTTTAGAGCTGAAGAAGCGAATGGTTTTGACGTTGTCACGTTTAATAGTATAATGCATCGATCCCCTGATCAGATTACCCCGCAAATTTCACCTGAGGTAGAGTTGATTTCGTCAGATTCTTTTTGGTTAGAGTGTGAGCGCGCTGTGAGGAAAAGCCTACATCTATTTATAGAGCATGAAATAAATCTCCCCGTTTCTGAATATCTGTTTACCATTCAATTAGGGAATCCGGGCAACCGTGCCTTAACAATAAACGAAGGATATAGCGGCTTTGGGGGCATTCCCGGGTTTATCTGGGGTACACTCTTGCCAAATGAGTACACGATTCCTCGAATGAAGGTTGCGCTGGCGCACGAGTGCAACCATAATGTGCGATATCAATTTATTCAGTGGGATCATACCGTTAATTTGGGCGAGCTTATCGTAAGTGAAGGATTAGCTGAAAACTTTGCTACGTCCATGTTTGGAGGAGAATGGCTCGGTCCTTGGGTAACGAAAACAAACGCAGAAACACTTAACTGGCACATTAAGCCCGTGCTCCGAGAGCAGTTGCAATTAACGGGGTTTGATCAATTGGCCCCGTATCTTTACGGTGACGAGCTCGCAGAACTTCAGAACTTTAAACCGGTCAATATGCCGTACAGCGCCGGCTACGCTTGCGGATATTATTTAATCCAGTATTACTTAAGGAAAACAGGAAGAACGATCTATGAGGCAACTATAACGCCTGCTGCTCAAATACTAGACGAAGTAAAAGGATTTTGGGATGAAGAAACCATTATTAGCGGTTAAAGATATTGTTCAGATCACAGGCATTACAGCTCGTACCTTGCATTATTACGATAGAATCGATTTATTTAAACCGACACATCTGACGGAAAAAGGGTATCGCCTATACGATCGAAGCAGTTTGGAAAAACTTCAAACCATTTTATTCTTAAAGGAAATGGATTTTTCCTTGAAAGAAATTGCGGACATTTTAAAGCTGAACAGGCAAGAACAGAAACAAATATTAAAGAAGCAAAGTCAAAACTTATTATCGAAAAAACAAAGACTAGAAACCATCATGGTAGCTCTAGATGAATACGTTTCGGGGAATGACATTAGTCATTTGCAAATCTTCAACAGTTCTACCGTTTTGCCATTGAAAGAACAGTATGCCAATGAGGCAAGATTCATTTATGGAGAAACAAAGGCGTACAAAGTGTATAATGAAACGTTGGAAAATTTATCAGTAGATGAAAAAGAGAAACGTTTTTCCGATATGGAAGAAATATATAAAAAAATTGCGTCTTGTGTCGATCAAGATCCTTCCACAGATGAAGTGCAGCGATTAATCGAAGAGTGGAAAGAAAATCTAATGCATTTCATGACATGCGATGCAGAGTTATTGGCTTGCATTGCCCATACCTACAAATTCGATGCACGATTCAAAAGCTACTTTAATCAATATGGCAATGAGGATTTAGCAGATTTTCTTTACAGCGCAATTATGCATAATATCAATCGGTAAACATATCAATGAATGGGAAATGCTCAAGGTAGCTTGGCCCATGACGATCGTCCATGTGGCCTACAAATGCATGACTCCGATAGTTATTGTAAGCTCGTAGATAAGTGGGGGCTTGCTACACTGAAAGAAATGAGCCCTCTTGTTATGAAAATTAATCATTAAACTACTGGGAAACTAACTATAGCTCAATAAAAACAAGAAGGCAGCCGATCTATATGATTGGCTGCTTTTACTCAACTGAAGTGCAGAGTGGTGGTTCTGTACAGGCGAAGCTCAACAGCCGAGCTTTACTGGTACAAGCATTTCCAGCTTATGAATATGCTTCATCGGGGGATCTTTTTATGAAGATCGGATACTTTTCTATGCACTAACTATAGGAATTCGCCTACTGGAAGATCTAGATCGATCGTTGTATGGCGCAGCATCGGATCATAGTTTCGGGCTTTTGTTGAAAACAGACGAATCAATACGACAACCTGTAAGGAATCGCTGGATAAGGCGCCTTCATCGCAACTACCGATAAGCTTTACTTCCGGAGCGACCTGCCAAGCACCAGCACGTTCATAAAAATAGGCCAAAGACGGTTTGCACGTAAATATTCCAATACCCGTATTGCCATGCTCTTCGATCCATCGAGTAGCTGCAGCGACTGTACGCAAACCAAATCCTTGGCCATGATATTCGGGGTCAGTCGCCACACAGCTAAGTCCAGCTATGTAGAATAGCTGCCCGCCATGCTTAATAGTTTTGTGCACCACACCTACATAACTGACCAACCTTCCATCTACATAGTAAAGAAATGAACGTGCATTCAGTGATTCATCGTGAGTTGTATTTAAAAATGAAGCCATTGATTTTATTAAGCGATCTTTGACTTTAGGCCATATATGATCTAAATTTTTTTGTTAATGGATATTACAGTAGAGCATAATATCAGAAAAGAGTCGCTTAAATTGCGGTTTTTTTGTTTTCTTTCTGAAATTGCACTGAACTGATAGAGATTCCCTTTAGGCTAACGGGCAGGTTTGTGAATAAAAAGAAGGATTGAGACCGTGACTGACGAATTCCCATTGATGATACAATTACCAAAGTGGGTGGGTGAGTATATTGGATGATTCTGTTT
>NZ_ADHJ01000027.1:0-419 GCF_000193415.1 Paenibacillus vortex V453 | reverse complement strand
GAAGGCATCAGGGCCGAGATGGCGGCTTTCGATGGAACCCTTGGCGATCTTAGAACCGGTAAGGGAGCCATCAGCTATATGAGTGCCGGTAAGAGAACCATCGGCAATCTGGATGCCGTATAGGGAGCCATCGACAATATTTGCCCCAGTGATGGAAGCCGCCGCAATTTTGTCCCCAGTGATTGAACCATCGACTAATGTGAAGTTGTTGAAGGCATCGGGACCCAGATGTTGGCTGGCGATGGAGCCATCAGCGATATGCTCTCCAGTAATAGAAGCCGCCGCAATTTTGTCCCCAGTGACCGAACCATCGACTAATGTGAAGTTGTCGAAGGCATCAGGGCCGAGATGGCGGCTTTCGATGGAACCCTTGGCGATCTTAGAACCGGTAAGGGAGCCATCAGCTATATGAGTGCCGG
>NZ_ADHJ01000028.1:0-1269 GCF_000193415.1 Paenibacillus vortex V453 | reverse complement strand
CGTGAAGTGCACCCCTTAGAATGGACATTGGAATAAACCCCTGGTTTATCCGATGAAATTCTAGGGGGTGCATTTTTGTATGGCAATTAAGGGACAAAAGTATAAAACGTATTCGGAAGAGATCAAGAAAGAGGCGGTTCGTCTGCATGTTATCGAGGGATGGACTTACCGAAAGATTAATGAACACTTGGGGATTAATGATCCTCAGCGGATGAAGAAATGGATGCGGAAGTTTCGGGAACAGGGCGAGTTTGGACTGGTGGATCAGCGAGGTCGACGGGAAGCATACATCGACCAAGATCGGTATGTTCAAAAGCTCAAGCGGGAAAACGAAATGCTAAAAAAGTGCTTGGAAATCTGGATGCAGGAGGTGAAAAACAGAAATATAAAGTCATTGAGATAGCTGCCTCTAGCTACCCCGTCAGCAGCCTTTGCAAACTCTTCAAGGTCTCTCGTAGCGGCTACTACGCCTATCTGAAGCGCAAACATATGGACCGGGACAAGGAAGCTGCATTGCTCATTCGTCGGGTGTATGCGCGCTACGAAGGGAAATACGGCTACCGCCAAATCCAGTTGTTCTTGTGGCAGGATGAGGGCATATGGATGAACCACAAGAAAGTATTGCGTCTGATGCAAAAGCTCGGACTTCAATCCAACATTCGCCGCAAACGCCGTTTTAACACGGCGTACCATGCGGGGGAACGCGTGGCGGAGAATCTGTTGAAGCGAAATTTCACAGCAGAAAAACCGAACCAGAAATGGGTAACAGATGTGACGCAATACCGGGTAGGTGAGCGCTGGCTGTATCTTTCGGCAGTCAAAGATTTATTCAACAACGAGATTGTGGCCTACCAGCTTAGCGAACGCAACGACAACGAACTGGTACTAAAGACGTTCGCCAAAGCGTTTGCCAAGCAAAAAGACGTGACCGGATTGGTCGTTCACAGCGACCAAGGGTTCCAGTACACGTCTCATGCTTACCATGACATGCTGCCAAAGGTTAGCGCCCAAATCAGCATGTCTCGTCGGGGCAATTGCCTAGACAATGCCTCCATGGAGAGCTTCTTCTCGCATCTCAAAACGGAAGGGCTCTACCCTTATAATATCCGAAATCTGGCAGAGGCACAAAACCGAATTGAAAAATACATACGATTTTACAACCAGAGACGACCGCAGCGGAAATTAAACAAACTGACGCCGGTAGAGTACCGACGCCAGTTTGCAGCTTAGGTGTTTTTCCAATGTCCACAAAATGGGGTCTTGACCAGC
>NZ_ADHJ01000029.1:0-2999 GCF_000193415.1 Paenibacillus vortex V453 | reverse complement strand
AACAGGAATCATGGGTTTAACGGGATCTACGGGAGCGGCAGGTACTACAGGTTCAACGGGCCCAACAGGAAGCACAGGTGTCACAGGATCCACCGGTCCAACGGGTCCGATCGGTGTAACTGGTAACACGGGTTCAACCGGAGTAACAGGCCTAACCGGATCGACGGGAGCCATTGGGGTAACAGGTGTTACAGGATCCACAGGTCCAACTGGTGTTACAGGCTCGATTGGTGGAACAGGGGCAACAGGCGTTACAGGAGCAATCGGAGCCACGGGTAATACAGGAAGCACTGGAGTTACAGGTTCTACAGGCCCAACCGGAGTTACGGGATCAACAGGATCAACGGGTGTAACGGGCGCGACAGGAGCCATTGGTGCAACCGGCGTTACAGGTTCAACTGGCCTGGCAGGTGCTACTGGAGTTACAGGTCCAACAGGAGGAATCGGGGTAACAGGAGCAACCGGCCCGACTGGGGTAACCGGAGTCACGGGATTAGCAGGTCCAACTGGCGTAGCAGGAACAACAGGCCCAACTGGATTAACAGGGGTAACGGGATCCACTGGCCCAACTGGTGCGACAGGTTCAACGGGAGCAACAGGATCAACGGGTGCAACCGGTGTTACAGGAACAACAGGCATTACAGGTCCAACAGGAAGCACAGGTGTCACAGGAGCAACTGGGATAACCGGAGTAACAGGCCCAACCGGTGCGACAGGAGCAATAGGAGCCACGGGTTCAACAGGATCTACTGGCGCAACAGGCGCGATAGGAGTCACCGGAGCAACAGGCTCAACGGGAGTAACAGGTCCGACTGGTGCCACAGGTTCAACAGGTGTAACAGGCCCAATGGGATTAACCGGTCCAACAGGAGCCACCGGAGTAACAGGCTTGACTGGAGCAACAGGGGCAGCAGGAGTAACAGGCGTCACGGGTTCAACGGGCCCAACAGGAGCAACAGGCTCTACAGGCTCAACCGGCGCTACGGGAGCGACGGGAGCAACAGGCCCAACAGGATCGACCGGTTCAACGGGGGTAACCGGAGGAACAGGGGCAACTGGTGCAACAGGCTCAACGGGAGTAACAGGCCCGATTGGAGTAACAGGAGCAACCGGCGTTACAGGAGCAATAGGGGCCACGGGCTCAACAGGAGCCATCGGGGCAACCGGTGTTGCAGGATTAACAGGAAGCACAGGTGTCACAGGAGCCACCGGAGTAATAGGTCCAACGGGACCAATCGGTGCAACCGGAGCCACAGGTCCGACTGGAGGAACTGGAGTAACAGGCGTCACGGGTTTGACGGGACCAACAGGTTCAGCAGGAGTAACGGGTGCTACAGGTGCAACCGGCGTAACAGGCCCAACTGGTGCAACAGGGTCAACGGGAGTAACAGGCCCGATTGGGGTAACCGGAGGAACGGGGGCAACTGGTGTCACTGGTGCCACCGGAGTTACGGGATTAGTAGGTCCAACTGGTATCACAGGAGTAACCGGGATAACCGGTCCAACCGGAGCAACTGGGGCTGTTGGCGCCACGGGTTCGACAGGAGTAACAGGTCCGACCGGTGTAACTGGTAACACGGGTTCAATCGGCGTAACAGGATCCACAGGCTCGACCGGAGCCACAGGAGTTACGGGAATAACTGGTCCAACTGGCGTAACAGGAACAACAGGCCCAGTTGGATTAACAGGGGTAACGGGATCCACTGGCCCAACTGGCCCAACTGGCTCAGCGGGAGTTACAGGTGTAACTGGAGTCACCGGTCCGACCGGTGTAACCGGAGCAACAGGAGCAGCAGGCTCAACAGGAGCAACCGGGCCGATTGGTGTAACTGGTAACACGGGTTCAACCGGCGCGACAGGAGCCATTGGGGTAACCGGTGTTACAGGATCCACAGGAGTCACAGGTCCGACAGGAGGAACAGGGGCAACTGGTGCAACAGGCTCAACGGGAGTTACAGGTCCAACTGGGTTAATAGGAGCGACCGGCCCGACTGGTGTAACTGGTAACACCGGGGCAACCGGAGTAACGGGCCCAACCGGCGCTACAGGATCCCCAGGCTTGACTGGTCCAACGGGAGTCACCGGTCCAACTGGAGTTACAGGAACAACAGGAAGCACTGGCGTCACAGGAGCAACCGGGTTAACTGGAGTAACAGGCTCGACCGGCGTTACAGGTTCTACAGGCCCAACAGGTGCCACCGGAGTTACCGGATTAACCGGTCCAACTGGCATTACAGGAGTTACGGGAGCAACAGGAGCAGCGGGTGTAACGGGCCCGGCTGGAGCCATTGGTGCAACCGGGCCGATCGGTGTAACTGGTAACACGGGTTCAACCGGGGTAACAGGCCCAACCGGCGCGACAGGAACTGCCGGAGTCACCGGTCCAACTGGTTTAACAGGAGGAACCGGAAGTACGGGTCCAACCGGAGCAATCGGAGCTACTGGTGTCACAGGAGCAACCGGAGTTACAGGATTAGCAGGGCCAACTGGTATTACAGGAGCAACCGGCATAACCGGTCCAACTGGAGTTACGGGAGCAATCGGTCTAACTGGTAACACAGGCCCAACAGGCCCAACAGGTGCAACTGGCTCAACGGGAGTTACAGGTCCGACTGGAGCGACAGGTTCAACAGGTGTAACAGGCGCGATTGGTGCAACAGGTTCAACTGGTGCAACCGGCGTTACAGGTCCAACAGGAAGTACTGGTGTCACAGGAGCAACTGGGATAACCGGGGTAACAGGCCCAACGGGGCCGATCGGTGTAACTGGTAACACGGGGGCAACCGGTGTTACAGGATCCACAGGCTCGACCGGGTCAACGGGTGTAACAGGCGTTACAGGTTCAACTGGCCCGACCGGCCCGATTGGTGTAACTGGTAACACGGGTTCAACCGGAGTAACAGGCCCAACCGGCTCGACTGGAGCCATTGGAGTAACCGGTGCTACAGGATCCACAGGTTCGTCTGGTCCAACAGGAGCAACGGGTGTAACCGGTCCTA
>NZ_ADHJ01000030.1:0-814 GCF_000193415.1 Paenibacillus vortex V453 | reverse complement strand
GTCAATTTGATGGGAAATGTCCTTCTATCCAGCTTCATAGCGACGCTGGTGTCCGTTACATTTACTATATAAGCTAATTAGCACAAATAGCGCTCCTGATGTCCGTTAGAGATGGAACTGGTGTCCATGAGAGTGTAGCGAATTGTCAGATCCAGCTAATTAGCGCAAATAACGCTGGTGAAGTCCGTTGAATAGAGCTGGCACCCGAGAGGTGCCGAATGTTAAATCAAGCTAACTTCCAGATAGTGCACCCCAATGTTATATTGAGCCCACATTCAGGAGTACACCAGCCCAGTGGACTGCTAACGGACTGGAGAGACGCTATTGGACGGAAAAAGTAGCTTTTTGAATTCTAACGGACTTGAGAGGCGTTATTTAGTCAATTTGATGGGAAATGTCCTTCTATCCGGCCTCATAGCGACGCTGGTGTCCGTTACGTTTACAATAGAAGCCAATTAGCACAAATAACGCTTCTGATGTCCGTTAGAGATGAAGCTTGTGTGCATGAGAGTGTGCCGAAATGGCAAATCAAGCTAGCTTCCAGAAAGTGTACCCCAATGTTGGATTGAACTAACCATCCACAAAGTGCATCCTAATGTCAGATTGAGCTCACATCCAGGAGTACACCAGCCCAGTGGACTGGTCTAACGGACTGGAGAGACGCTATTGGGCGGAAAAATTAGCTTTTTGAATTCTAACGGACCTGAGAGTCGTTATTAAGTCAATTTGATGGGAAATGTCCTTTTATCTGGCCTCGCCTTTGCCGTAAAAGATAAAGCTGTTGGCCGATTCTTGCCATATTCCATTCTTACTA
>NZ_ADHJ01000031.1:0-66107 GCF_000193415.1 Paenibacillus vortex V453 | reverse complement strand
CAAGGACTCAGATTAATGCAAAATGCTCAGATATGTCTAACAAATGGGGTGCAGTTCAATTTAGCGGCTTTTTTATTTTATCGGTACAAGTTCGAATCCCGAGCCAAGAACAAGAACTTGTACCGATTGCCGATTAGATGAATATCTAAGTAATCCCGACGCTACTTCATTAAGCTAACGGGCAGTTTAGTTATAACAAATGGGTATCTATGCCGCTCAATATGATAACGAATATGTCCAGGATAATACGCGCTGCCTCATCGACACATGTAACTCATAGAGCTTCAACCAATACTGGAAATGGGACCTGGTAACGCCCATTTGATTTGCGTATTCCGTCTGCGATAGAAGATCAGGGTCATACCCTTGAATTATCGCCAATTTCTTATCCTTAGTAAATTTAGTCATAAAAAAACTGCACCTCCAACTGTTAGAGTGTGTCTAACAATTGGGGTGCAGTTCATTTAAAGCGGCTTTTTATATTTGTATCTATAACGTCTGTTTATGAACTAGGCATTGAAGTGATATATGGATCAGATAATTATTGGATAAACAGGTAAGGTTTATATTGTTACTAGACGAAATACATATTATTATTAGTAGGACTAATGGTATAATTTTCTACAAAATACTAGGCAAATCGACTTGATCTTATAGGAGGATACAATGACATTTTCTAAGAAATTAAGTATAGCTGCCACCGCAACGATAGCGCTTACTCTTTGCACGGCTATCCACTCAGACGTATCAGCTGCTTCTAACTCGACGTCTATGCCATTTAAGGACTTGAAAGAGGCAGCTCCATGGGCAAGGGTCATGATTCAAGAAGCACAGGACAAGCAATTAATAAATGGAGATAAGAAGGGCATGTTCCGGCCTCTACAGGCAGTGACCCGTCAAGAAGCAGCTGTGGCTCTTGCTAAAGCACTGGATCTACCAATGGGTGATACTTCAGTATCCTCGTTCTCTGACGTCTCAAAGGACTTGTGGAGTGCCGGCGCCATTGAAGCAGTAAGAGCGGAAGGGTGGATGAAAGGAGACAGCAAAGGAAATTTCCGGCCCAAAGAAGTGATTACTCGTGAAGAGTTAGCTTCTATTTTGGCACGAGCACCACAAATAGAGGCAGTGGAATCGCAAAAAGCTTTGTCATCTATTAAAGATGCAAATAAAATCTCCACTTGGGCAATCGAATCTGTTGCTTCTATAATATCGACCGGCTTTATGACGGGTAGCAATGGAAGCTTCTATCCTAAGCAGTCCGTTCTTCGACAGGAACTTGCAGCTGTTCTGCTTCGATTGGATACCGTAAATCGTGATCTTCTAACAATTGAGAAGGTGGAGAACTTTAAAGTAACGATCGGAGGAACAACATACTCCGTAGTTGAATCATTAAAGCCATTGTTTGCAGAAGCAAATGATCCTGTATTAAAGAATGCAGGCATTCGTTTTGTATCAGAGAATGGACAAATTAAACAATTGCTCGATTTAGAGCTCGTGACAACGGGAAAGGCAGCAGATAAGGGGCAGTCTGAATTCTCCGGAAACCTCGTATTGGATGGTGGGAATGTCACTATAGAAGGCGGCCTAAAGGTTGACGCTGATTATATCACCATTCAGAATTTGAATATTAAAGGTGACTTGGAAATAGGGGAAAAGCTGAATAATGATTTCTATGCAAAACAAATTTCGGTTAAAGGGAAAACCTATGTAAAAGGCGGAGATGAGAACACCGTAGTTTTTGATCAGTCCGCATTAGAGGGCATGGATGTCAGTAAGGAAGGAGTAAAAGTAGAAGCAATTAATAAAACAGTTGTCCAAGATGTGCATATCAACTCCAAAGAAGCGGGATTATGGGGTGATGAATCGATCACGTATCAGCAAGTAACCATCGGAACGGAAGCAAATTATGTGTATCTCGCAGCGCGGATTAATAACATAGAAGTGAACTCAGGACAAGGCAAAACCGTTGTTAGCGGTAATGGTGTCATTGATAATGTCACGATAAAAGGAACCGGTGAGGTTTCGATACTAAATAAAGGAGCCATTGGAAAGATAACCATCGATGACATAGCTGTAAAGGTTACGTTACCGTCTAACGTATCAATTCAAAGTATCGTGCTGCCTCCTGGTGTCAGACCTGAACAGGTTATTAAGAATTATGACGCTGTAAAGTCTCAAATTCAAATGATTAACAATGCAGCCAATCCGGCGTATGTACCAGATACCAGCACAGGAAACCCTTCTACTGGTGGAGGAAGCGGAACAGGATCGGATGGAGGTGGAAATTCGACTGGTCCTGTGTCTCCACCACCGATAACCAACCCAACGCTCCCCAATCCAATACGTTTCTATAGCTATGAAAACCGTAAACCCTCTGAGGCGGATGTAGTAGTCACAGCTGACAAGACAGGCACCATTTACTATGCGGCGATTCCGTCAGATAAGGATTTTATTATTCCAAGTGTAGATCAGATTAAAAGTGGGTCTGTTCCGGGTCTCGATTCGGTTATAAACGGTAATTTTTCTGTGACGGCTAATCAACGTACCACGTACAAGCTTGATGGGCTTCTGGAAGATAAGGGTTATAGAGTATGGGCATTTTTTAAGGATTCCTATACAGGTGTTGAATCCAGATTAATACATCTCACATATATACTGAATTATTTACCCAACTCATATTATGTCTTACCTTTTCAAAAAGAGGACTTATCGCAGATCCGTATTCAATTTACGGCGATATTAGATCCCAATATTACAAACACTTCTGATCCTTCTGCTGTTATTAAGGATGGACGGTTACGAAATTATGGGTTTGGACATATTCCTATTACATCAATTAATTGGGATCTAACTATTCCTGACATGCCCATTCTAAGTTTGCATTTCGATCCTATAACATTAGGAAATGGTAAATCACATATGTTAGATTGGTCTTATAATGAAGATGTGCTCTATATTATGGTGACAACACCTGACGGTGCAACGTATAAACAAGGATTTGGTAGATACGGACAATATGGAGGAGAAGACGTTGTCTCACTCATAACTACACAATTGGCCATTGAAACAGGAATGGTTGAAAATCCTTCCAGAGCCGGTGATGTATTGCATGTGTTAAGAGCATATCCTTCTCCACTGAGTCAGGAGCTTGCCTTGATAGATTTTAATGCAAAGGCATATCAGAAAGCTCTAGCTGAAGCGGGCAAATACACAACTTATGCTGATGTTAAACAGATTATTGCAGCTGTGAATGAAAAATATCCCGCTCCTTCTGAAGATGAAAGCAACGCTATCCGAGCGGTGAATTATGCTTCTGAAGCACGATATATGGAATCAAGTATAATGGTAAACGCCTCTCTGTTGAATATTGACCGAACCATATACGAACAGCTTCATGAAGTAATCCGGAGAGAAATTGCTCAATCTATGATAGAGCAGCGTTCACTCGATCCTTTAAAGAAGTATTCAAGTGTCAAAGAGATTAAGGAAGCTTATGAGCAGGCCTACCAAGCCGTCTCAATGGTTCCAACTAACATCCATTTCGTTGATAGTGATACACGGGCAGGAATTGTTGGTGGAGAGATTAGATGGACACCAGGTACAGAGGAAAGTACCGTCGATCGATATGAGTTATTATGGGGCGCAGATGGTCTGCCGACATCAACCATTACTACACTAGATAAACAAGCAGGGAACTCGTATCTATTGCCACAAGGAACTATGATCCCAGTCGGGGCAACCCAATTGTTTATACGAGCAATTTTGCAGGGTGGAACAAGCACAACCGCTATTTATACGGATGTGAAGGACACGTTCCCATTAGCACCAGATAACCCGTAATAAGTAAGGATGATAAAAGGAATATATTAATCGGAGCAGACGCCAGCATGGAATTCTCTGTGGATGATGAATTAACCTGGATACCTTATGATGAACTGAATCCTCCGCTATTCCCAGGGGATGCGGCCATCAGAGTTCGTATACAAGCCGATCCGGTGAATCAGGTTCCAGCTGGAAGGGTAGCTATGATTTCTTTCGTGGACAATGTATATATGTATGTTGGCATTAATGATGTAAGTAATACTTTCGAACCAACGTATATTTCGTCAGCTATGGAGTTCGGTAGATGACGGGGCAACTTGGACATCCAATAATGAGCAGAATCCACCCGAATTTCCGGGTGACTTGACCTTACAGCTTCGGGAGAGAGGGGGACAATACTTACCTCCAGGGCCTGCGAAGAGCTTCACATTCACATCCAAAGTACACATGCAATTTATAGGAGGGAATTACCTCATGACCTCGAGTAAAGGAGCTGAATATTCCGTAAATGGCGGAGCTTGGATATCACTTCCATTTGATCAACAAGTTAAATTCCAATCAGGAGATGTAGTTGAAGTCCGCGAAGCAACTCGTGGTGTTTTCCCAGCAGGGGAAATCGAGACATATAGATTTTAAATTACTGAAAAGGCCTGGAATCTATTGCGATCCAGGCCTGTATGTATAAACTGGTGTCGGGGGACAAGAACATGGTCCCATTGAAAGTCGCTAATTTAGCGGCTTTATTGTTTTATCGGTACAAGTTCTTGTCCCAAGTCGAGGACAAGAACTTGTACCGATTGCCGTAATGGACAAGAACATAGTCCGATTACCGATTAGATGAATATCTAAGTAAACCCAATGCTCCTTCATTAAGTTAACGGACAGGATTACGTACTAACCCTATTCTCCGTCGATACGAGAAAAACATCGAGAAACCAATTGTTCTCCATGCTACAATGAACACCGTGGAGGTGCACATCTATGGTCAATAAGCAAAGAACTCAATCCGTACTTAATTATAATGAAACGCATGTACAGGAAGACATTCAGTGTGCTTGTAGCGTTTGACCCCGGCTTCTCTAAGTCACATTTTTTGCGCGTGTTTGAAGCGTACACCGGCTTCACCGACATGTCATATGTACGCGGTTGAAAACAAGATCTTGATGCAGAACGATTAAGGAATATCAATGATAAAATAACGGGGATCGCATATAACTACGTCTTCGAATCCCCTGATGAATTCGGAAGAGCTTTCAAAACCCTGTATAGAATAACACCAGAAAACTATCGGAGAGGAAACGGCTTCTTTTGTCTACCTACATTCCACGCTATAATTGAAATTAATTATCCTGAGCAATTTTTGTGAAACGGAGTAGAAAACAAAATGGTAGACATTCATCATAACTTTCATTTGTTTTTCGACGATTTTGGGCTGCAGCAGCAAAGCTCAAATGGTTCAGAACCAATGATTTTGCGAACGCCAATCGGAGACGGAACCTTTCGTCGACTCGTCCCTCGCCCCGATCTCAATATTGTGTTTTCCGATTTGACGTTTCATGGCGATTTCCTGATGCCGCTAAATGCAAGAACTCCAATGGTTGAGCTTCACTATTGTTTGCAAGGAAAGAATGTCATCCATGTCGAACAAAAACAATACGAATTTGTTCCCGGGATGTGCGCGCTTCAGCTAATCGACGAAGGGAAAGCGCAGTTAGAATTTATCGGGAATCAACATTATCAAGTGTTGTCAGTCGGGATCCCCATTTCGACCTTTAATCATTATATGGAGGATATCTCGGGTGCCAAACATCTTAACTTCTCCGGCCTTCTCGGTCGAAAGCCATTTCGCCTATTTCAGGAGTCCATCGATCCGGTAGCTGCCGTGATCATTAGACGGTTGACTCAGTACGTACAAACAAGCAGAATCAAAAATTTGGAGCTGGAGTGTAATGTGCTGGAGCTCCTGTTGTCGGCCTTTCAATCGTTTCTTTTCGAGCCGAAGCCTCCGAAATTATCCAGCATTGAAAGTCAAAAAATACAGCGGGCGCGCGATATCATGTTGGAACGCATGGCGAACCCCCCATCATTGGTCGAACTGTCCCGCATGATTGGCCTTAACGACTATAAACTAAAAATTGGTTTTAAAGAAGTCTACGGATCGACCGTATTTGGTTATTTGAAGGAAAAGCGTCTGGAGAAAGCCTTTCTCCTTTTACAGCAAGGAGACTTGAATGTGTATGAAACGTCGCTAATGGTAGGCTATTCCAACCCCAGTTACTTTTCGGAAGCGTTTCGGGATAAGTACGGTGTGAATCCCGGAAACTTGCGTAGACGTTCATTTTGATTAGCGGCAGTTATAAACTTGAAAATATTTCTTTGAAAGACTGTTCTTCGGAGTAGTCTTTTTTTGTTTGAATCGATTACTCCCTGTGGCCGCGAAAATACTCCGTCTAGTGGTAGATAAGGAATCGATTCGGTTGTATTCTAAAAAATGTGAAGGTCATGGGAGTGTAGCACTGGCTCCTATTGCTGGAATTCGCAAATATTTGTCGAAAAAATGAGCCGAATCAGAGAAAAACGCTGCGATTTGCTTCTGTTATTGGTGCTGTAGGTGACTTAGCTGGGATTCTGATCCAAGTGTAGTGATCTGATAGGGGAAGGAAGAGATATGACAAATTTAAAAAGGGCTTACAAGACTGCTGGAAATCGCCGGAGAAAGCGCGGACTGATATTCGTCTCCTGCCTGTTATCTTCGCTCGGCGCAGTTTGTATGCTGGTGCCTTACGCTTCCATGTATTTCATTTTGAAAGAGTTGCTGGAACACTCAGCGCCACCAGTGTTGGCTGGAGGAGCAGAGATGATCCGTTGGGGCGTAATCGCATTACTCAGCTTCGCAGCCGGCTTGATCATGATGTACGCATATGATTCGCTGGAACGGATGAATGCTTCTGCCGTCCAGTATGTGCGAGGGATGCCGGCCGTCAAGGTGTTCGGGCAAACTGTGCAATCGTTTCACCAGTTTCACATTCATGATCCGGAAAGCACCGATGATGCGCGAGGAAGTGATCGGCCTGATAAAGATGTGGAAAGTGGATTTCTTACGAGGCTGTGCAAGTGAACGATAAAGAATACATTGAGAGGTAAATGCGCATGAATCAAATTTATACATTATTGGTTGGCATCCATATTTTTGCCGCTATCTTAGGTGCGGGTCCTTTACTCTTATCGAACGTGATCCTAAAAAGTGCTAAGGATTTAAGTGAATTAAAATATGCACATCAAGGCGTTGAGAAACTGAATAAAGCTGCCACTATTGGTTGGATCACTTTATTGCCTACTGGATTATTGATGGGATGGATCAACCCATCACTGTTTCGAATGTTGTGGTTCGACACCTCAATAGCTTTGTTCGTAGTTTTCAGCCTTTACTCGGAAGTGGTTATTGGATCTAAAATGAAAACTTTGCATGAACTGATCAAAACCTGTGAAAGTGAAGAGATTCCGCAACAATATAAAACCTTGTCTAGTAAACTAACTCCTTATGATTGGTTTGGTAAACTACTCGTCGTTGCCATTATCCTATTGATGGTGTTTAAACCTTAAAACTGTAACAAAATATATACTCGTTCCATTTGTATGAAAAAAACAATAAGAGAGGTTTTTTAAGATGAAACGAAGCATACGCAGCAAACTGATAGAATCTATTTTATTAATGAGTGGAACAAAACAACGTTATTCAGATAAAGTGAAGTTTGCGAAATTTCTCGAACAAAAGCGAACCGTGAATGCAAAACCATATTTTTTGCCTAAAGGAATCCAACAAAAACTGAATATTGGCTTGGATCAATCGTATGGAAAGGACTGCTATGTATTTCATGGGTACAAACAAGTCGATGATAAATATATTATTTATTTGCTAGGTGGAGGTCATATAAATCGGCCTGTAGGTGGTAATTGGAAATTCATACGTAAAGTAGCGGACCTGAGCAATGCTACAGTGATTGTGCCTATCTATCCAAAAGCCCCTCTTCATCAGTATCATGAATCATATGATCAAGTACTCCCCATTTATGAAAAGCTGTTAATGAAAACCTCTCCGCAAAATATTATATTGATGGGAGATTCGGCAGGCGGTGGATTTGCGTTAGGATTAGCTCAACTGTTAAAGGAAAAAGATCTACCACAACCAAGTCGAATAATATTAATTTCTCCATGGTTGGATATCACATTGTCGAATCCAGATATTCAACAATTCGAGAAAAATGATGCCACCTTAGGTTCATATGGGCTCACCATCATCGGAAGACTATATGCTGGCGACACAGACCCTAATCACTATCTTTTAAGCCCAATAAATGGTGATATACAAGGCTTAGGGGAAATTTCCTTATTTATCGGAACTCACGATCTGATGGTAGCTGATGCGCGAAAGTTTAGAGACCGAGCTAAAAAGGAGGGTGTCATGATCAATTACTACGAATATCCAAAAATGAACCATGTCTTTCCTGCGATGCCGATTCCAGAAGCCAAAAAAGCAATTAGACAAATCATTGATTTGATCTCTTGAAATAAAAAACTGAAACTGCACCCGTTCCATCGAAACACGGGGAACTACTGACGAAGTGGCTCATTTATTTCGGAGACCTGGCTCTCAACTTACCGAAACAGTGGCTCTAACGCACCGGGATATTCGGGAAAAGGGACTGGGCGTCCCCACGTTCAGACTGCAAAAACTGCTGCTTGCCGATATGCTCTGTTATATGCATCGCATTCCGGTAGGACAACAGGTGTGGCCGGGTCGGGTAAGAGCTCGCTCATCAACCATGTATTCATGCAGAAGTATCCCGACGCGATCGCGATCGACCAGTCCGCGGTCGGTGTATCCAACCGATCCATTTCTGCTACCTACACGGGGATTATGGATGATGTGCGTAAAACTTTCGCAACAGCCAACATGGTCAATCCTGGGCTGTTCAGCTTCAACTCCAAAGGGGCTTGCGAGCATTGCCAAGGGCTCAGCGTTGTCTACACGGATCTCGCTTACCTGGATGAAGTTAAGTTACCTTGCGATGTATGCGGCGGCAGACGATTCAAGGAGGAAGTGCTCCGGTATAAGTTGAACGGACGCTCCGTCGCCGATGTGCTGTCCATGACTGTAAGTGAAGCGATCGATTACTTCGGCATGGGCAGCGGAGACATTGTGCGTAAACTGCAGGCGATGAGCGACGTCGGGCTGGACTGGACTATCTGTCGCTCGGCCAGCCGCTGAGTAAGCTGTCCGGCGGTGAATGCCAGCGGATCAAGCTGGCCATCGAGCTGCACAAGCAGGACGGCATCTATGTGATGGATGAACCTACGTGTCGGGGGACAAGAACATAGTCCCATTAGAAGTCGCTATTTCAGCGGCTTTTTTGTTTTATCGGTACAAGTTCATGTCCCGGTTCGAGGACACGAACTTGTACCGATTGCATTACCGGTTATACATATATTTAATCATTTTCCAATCGCTATTTCATTAAGCTAACGGGCAGGTTAGTTACAATGTTTCGTGGAATATTAAAAGGAACCTGAATAACTTGTTCAATAGTTAAGGAAAGGGGAAACGTATGGACATACAAAGTATCTCAGAAATGATAGATACAGATTGGCTTCGTAACTTATCAAACAACTATCTTCACGAAAAAGGAATCGTTACGAACTGGTCCTGCAATTCGATCGGTGCGGTTGATAAGAATTTTGTAACAGGAGGGGTCTACCGGATATCTGGGACAACCGAAATAGATAGTGGGGCGCAACAATCTTGGTCATTTATTCTGAAAGTAATTAATCCCGATCCCTTGCGTGATGGGCGGCGCGTCGATCCGTCTCCATTTATCGGTTTGTAATGTTCGGGGTTTTTTAGCCGAAAGGATCTCCTGCAGCCAACTTGAAGCACGTGGATCTCGCCGGAAAAATGAACGACCGGAACTGCACAGACAGTAAAAATTCGTCATATTCCGAACAATGAAAACAAAGTAGCTCCGGACTTGTTTGCCCGGAGCTGCTTTGATATTCAAGTGGAAGCCGTCAATGGGCAATTGAGTTCCCGAAACAGTGGGCGCTTATGGAAATAGAGCAGATGTACGTGGTTTAGGTTGGCATTTTTAATGCGACGGCCTTTTGCAAGGCCATGTACCGGGCAGGCTTTGCTGGTTTCCCGATACCGATTTTACGGCGGAAGAATAAGCTTGTTGTACATTATAAATTCTTGCTGCGTTTAATAAGTAAATGAGTAGAGAGGGGGAGGTTATGTTGTATAGAATATTTTCCCTGATTCTTATCTTTTCACTTTTTGGGGTGTACAGATAGCGAGTACGTGCAGTCCAAAACCTTGGTCTTATGAGATATTAGCCAAAGAATCAACAGCAATCGTTTATGGCGAAGTGTCGAGTAGCAGTAACAGTGGGAGACAGACTACGATCAAGGTCATCAACCGGGAACAGCACCGAAGATTGTACACATGCCTTCAACAGAATCCAGTCAGAAAACAAAAGAAGATGAGTGTCCGGATTTTTCGATGAAATTTCATCAAGGAAAAACGTACATTATTTTTTTGAAGAATGCTGGCGCAACTCCGAAATTACTATACCCGGATTGGACAACGGCCTTGGAAGTGAACCAAAATCACGTGATCGTTAGTATGCAAGGGGATAAAGTAGAAGTAGAAACTCTTATTTAGAAATATGCTTCGGATTACCAACACATTGTTAAAGCGCCGGATCAGTTGGCTCCGGTATGGGGATCAGAAAAAAAACAATAAAACCTTAATTGCGTTGGTTTCTACTGCTGCTGTAGTAATTGTAGGAGGATATATTTATTTATTTATTTATTATGAAAAATATGAAAAGAAGAAGGTAAAAAACGCAGGTTGGTTTCTGACCAATCCGTTTTCTCATTTTAGAAGCTAAAGGTTAGTGGAGTCCTAGATAATCTCTTACATATATACACTTGAGAGAGTCGTAAAGTTGCACTAGGGCGTGTATGACAAACTGTGACGCCCTAATTTGGGTAAATAAAAAGTATGATGAGACGATATGAAATACGTGACGACCAATGAGAAAAGATTAAGGACCTACTGCAGCCGGAACGAAAACCACAAGGAGGGAGACCCCCGAAAGACCATCGTCATATGCTAAATGCCATGTTATGGATTGCACGAACCGGTGCACCTTGGCGGGATTTACCGGAATACTACGGCTCTTGGTCCAGTGTTTACAGCCGATTTCGCCGTTGGAAAATATTTGGGACAAAATCTTAGAGCATGTCTCCACGGAACCTGATTGGAAAGCGTCATGATTGTCGCGACGATCGTCCGTGTTCACCAACATGCAGCGGGAGCAAAAGGGGGCCTCAAGCAAGCAATAGGGCGTTCCCGTGGCGGACTAACCACCAAAATTCACACCGTGGTGGATGAGCCACATCTGATTTGCCTTATCCCGGTAGGGACTCGGGCCATGCACCGGGGGCAACCCAGTTCAATAGCAGCAAGGCCAAACGCGCTCTAGACCAAATATTGACTTTGGGCATGGAGGAGCCAGATTCGTCCGGCAAAGAACGGCTGGTTGGCGTCTTGACGGAGCGTGAAACGGAAGTATTGCAGCTGCTTGCTTACGGAAAGAGAAACCACGAAATATCTGCGATTTTATGCATTCTTGGGGCGCAGGACCGCACACAGGCAGTGGTCACTACCATTCGAATGAAGCTTGTATAATAAAAAAAGAATCAATTGGAAAGGCTTGCTCGGGGTATCGAGATTTCGGAATACTTCCGTTCGATAATGGCGTTTCACGAGCCTTTACATTTCTTAAAGGAGGATTTGTATCTTGAACAAGTAGGCATATAGAAACAAGCTGGCTGTAGTCACCGGTGCTTCATTCGGAATCGGTAAAGCGTATGCCAAAGAACTGGCGGCACGAGACTGTCATGACGTTCTGGCAGCGCGTCAAACTATTTCATCTTATCTATGGGTCATTTGCTTTCTGAATCCTTAACAACATGAAGGTCACTTTAGGGCATGGCTGGGGATCCGGAGATACATAAATCGAATATTCCACATAAACACTTTTAAAAAGGGAATGGTCCTTTTATGTTTTCTGAGATTCTGTGTGAAGAGAGATCCTTAAGACCCGAGGCGCACTGAAATCGTCGGAGCTGATAAGGCACTAAGTGGCCGTGAGGACGCAGCTTTGGGGAGAGCTGGTGTATGGAAACTGAGAAGTTGATTGATGATCGGACACTTTGAACTATTTTTGCCTGAATGCTTATGATTTATCATTAAGCATGCTTAGAAGCAGCGTCATAAGCTGTAACATATTGTATCGCTGGATATCACATCGTTGTTGAGCGTACATTGCAACATTTGGGAAGTTAATGGCGGTATTTATTATAGAATAAAAATCGATAAAAATGAGAGGGGAAAGGAATGAGATGGCTTGGAGGTTTCATCATTTTAATTGTACTATTGTTAATTATTCTGGTGTCTTGTAAATCTTCATCCAACCAGAATGTGGTTGAATATCGTCAAGAAGTAAGCCAATCAGAAATACATGCTTTCAGTATATCAGCCAATGAAGTTGTAAGTGTGACAACGCACATGTTGGATTCAGATGATATTGCCGGAGAAACACATGAGGAAAATAATATTAATAAATTATTGAATATTTTAAACCACAATCATGCAATGGATCCCGATGATTCTCCACCGGCGGACTTTTACAGAGAAGTACGCATAAAAAAACAGATGGATCCTATATAGTACTAAATTTCGGAGGAGGGGGGTCCTTTTTTAAAGAAGAAGATTCAGGATTTTTTTATGTTCTTTCACCAAAAGAAAATTATAGATCCTTAAATTCATTAATTGATTATATTGAAAGGTGAAGACTAAATTAATAAATTAACATCATTTTTCGTATCTGTCGGGAGACAAGATCATGGTCCCATTGAAAGTCGCTATTTTAGCGGCTTTTTTGTTTTATCGGTACAAGTTCTTGTCCCGAGACAAAGACAAGAACTTGTACCGATTGCCGTAATGGACAAGAACATAGTCCGATTACCGATTAGATGAATATCTAAGTAATCCCAATGCTACTTCATTAAGCTAACGGGCAGTTTAGTTATAACAAAACTCTCCCAAAATAAGGGGGTACATTTGATATAATCATCTAAGCAGTTGGTAAAACGGCTGTTGTTTACATAGATGGGTATCTATGCCGCTCAACATGATAACGAATATGTCCAGGATCATACGCGCTGCCTCATCGACAAAGAATTATTTTTCGTCAACTAAAATCCCAGATATCGCAAGCAAGATTTTAGGCGAACTTTCCATGAACTTAGATGAGAGTTCCAAATGGGCGATTACCACCTTAGATGAATCTTGGAACTACAAGAATTTTCCACAAAAACCGATTTTAATTTGGAAATAAGAAATCCCTCGATATTATGCTGCGGCTTGGAAATAAACTTCTAGCGGTAGAAGCGAAGGCACGTAGAATCAGGATGAATTCCATGTTTGTTTCTAAAGAATCTATCGAAAATGACACAGCACGAATGGTGATCCAGCCCCTTACCCAGTTGCATGATCGCTTAAAGGAATTAAAAGAAATGAATCACGATATTTTGCACGGGGTCGATGAGATCTATTTAATGGCGGTTACCTTAGGTGAGTTTCCAACTTTAACCCCATTAAGACGATATCCGAAAGGAGCTGCAGGGCCATTTTCAAATCCCGATTAAGGCATATTATATACTACTCAACAAGCGGTCAGATAACGAGGCCACAAAAAAATACTGAAGGTAGATTGTCGCAACGGCTAGGATTTAATATTACTCAACTTCCGGTTTATTGAGCAAATCTTCCAGGGGCGAAAACATAACTTTATAGTGGGAGTGTGAAATATGAGAAAAATATTATTGGTTTGTATTATGATAATGTTGATGCTAGCATCGGCTTGTGGAAATGTTGAAATGACATCGCCTAAACCTGAAAAGGATGAGTCTATTATTCCAAAAAACACATCCAAATATTGTACTGTAGAACGTATAAATTTGGATACTAAAACTGAAAAATATTTCTATGGAACTTGGAAAGTTGAGAAGCTTTTAGGATTTGCAAATTCATATAATAATGCTTCTGAATATCCAACAGGGCAAAAATTTATTGGAGATGAAATTATAATCAAAAAAGACTTTTTTTTCATCAAAAGGACTTAAAAACTATAGTAATTATCAATATGAACTAAAAAATCCATTATATGAGATTACAGCGACATGCTATAACTTTGACTCTTTTTATAGATTATATAAAATAGATATCCCAGACTTAAATATAAATGATGTAGTAAAAGCAATAGATACCCTTCTACAAAACTTAGAATACCTGTAGGTTTAAGTTTTTTTGTTGTTAATAACAATAGGCTTATCTTGTTATCAGAGGTAGCTATTTTTGAGCTTAAAAAAATTACGGATTAAATGAATTAAGGTTATGTAATAAATTCTGTGCTAATAGAATAGAAAATATCCTTCGTTGAAAGCAAAGATATCCGTAAAAACGGAATCTCATTCATAAAATGCTTATAATAAGTTTATACCAGCTTGTGGAAGTAAGAGCTGAGCAGAATCCCAAGTATCTAGTATATAGATCGTTATTGTATAATGCCCTATTAAGAAATGCTTAATTAAGACAAAGCAGTGAAGGCAAATTGAATTTTCCATTAAACTAACGGGAAACGATAGCACGATCAAAATAAGAAAGCAGGCTATACGGCCTCCCGCAAGTGATGGTTCTGCTAACGGAATGAAAGAGTACAGCGATGGAACAGAACCATCGCTTTTTTCGTTCAACCTTGCCAGAAGAGGGAAAGAAGGTTTTTTGTTATATAGAATGAACAAAAGAGATGAATGTTATAGGCCCTATTGGGCCGTTATAATAGGATGTTCAATGCAAACTTTAGTTCAATCTATATAGATACTTCTATCGTCATAAAGGTTTTTCTTGGTTTTCAGAAATGTCTCTGATGAAATTGGCTTCGCGAACATGAAAAGTGATTACTTTCATTTTTCGTGCCTTATTGACGCGTCAGATAAGATAGTATATCATCTTTTAATAGTAATAATTACGATTAACGGGATTTCATCATCATATTTTCCACGTAAGGGAAAAGTATACATCATTTCAAATCGTAATTATTACTGTTTACAAGAAGGGGGAATATCTATGATCAACTGGAATAAATTCCAGCTTTTATGTTGTGGGTGCGATGGTTAGGGAGCAAAACAAACGAGACATACCCCAAACCCAAATATGGAGTCATGAATCGCACGATAATAACAAAACGTTAAGCAATAATTTCAATTCAAAAAAGGGGACACCGTAAGATGAAAAAACGTTTAGGCTCCGCAGTGCTGTGCACAATGATCACTTTATGCCTGTTTTTCGTGAGCGCCTGCTCCAGCAGCTCGCCTCAATCGGGAGAAACACTTTCCAAGGACAATCCGGCTGCGTCCGGGAGTGCGGAGGCATCATCGCCTGCCACGTCGCAAGCCGAAAGCAACGGAGAACAAGTCGTCATCCGCCATACGATGCACGATCACGAATTTACTCCCGAGATGATCGCGGAGTTCGAGAAAGAACATCCGAATATTAAAATCGAAACCGTACCGGCCGATTACAACAAGTTGATGTCGATGATAACAGCGGGGAATGTTCCTGACATTATTCGCACCGATTTGTCTGAGCTGCCAGGCTATGTCAACAAAGGGATGGCGCTTGATTTAACCGATTATTTCAACAGCAGTGCGGTGCTTCAACCGGACGATTTTCTGCCCATCGTCAACCAGTATCGCTTCGATCCCGTGAAAGGAAAGCAAGGGGAAGGGGAGCTATACGGATTCCCGATGGACGTGTCGCCCGACTTTACGATTTTTTACTAACAAAAAGTTGTTTGAAGCTGCGGGAGTGCCGTTTCCCAGCAGCACGGAAGCGATGACGTGGAGCGAACTCGTGGAGTTGGCCAAAAAGCTGACGGTGAAAAGCGGAGACAAGGTGACACAATACGGTCTCACCTATTATAAAGGCAATATCGCGGCTAACCAGGATCTGCTCAACCTGCAGCTTCTGCAGATGGGAAGTAGCGCTTACAGCTCCGACTTCAAATCGGCGGAATATACAAAGCCGGAAGTGAAGAAACTGCTTCAGTTTTGGGCAGACACGACTAAATCTATGATCGGACCGAACCCGCTGCATCCGGCAACAGATTGGGTCGGCCAACTGTTCGTCGAAAACAAAGCAGCAATGATGATGATAGGGTACCGTGGCTCAGGCTTCCTGAAAGCCAATCCGTTGACAAAGGACCGTCTGGCGGACTTTGGCGTGGCTCCGGCGCCTGTGGCGGATGACGGAACCCGTATTTCGCCGACAGCCTTTGGGACTGGAGCGATGATCTACAGCCAAACGAAGCATCCGAAAGAAGCCTGGACGGTGTACGAATGGTTTCTCGGCGGCAAGCCGGAGGAGGAACAAGTCAAGGCGGGCCTCGCCCTGCCCGGGACGCGCAAACTGATGGAACTGCTGCCGAAAGAGACGGATTTTGACAAAATGAACGTTGAATTCATTCAGAACGAATTAAAGTACAACAACGGGACCATGCCATTCAATTCTTATCTGACGTATCAGGCCGTGGACTCGGTGTTTGATAAGTACTTTACGCCGGTATATTACAATAAGGATACGGTTGACGGAGCTGCGAAAAAAATAGACGGAAGAACTAAACGTCCTCATACACGAAGGCATTCAGTTGCTTGGCTCCCGCTGAGCGAAAATAACCCATGAACAGAAGGACTAAAGAAGCACTGGAGTTCTACCTATTTATCTCTCCCTGGTTTGTCGTGTTCATCCTGCTCGGTCTACTCCCGTTACTTTATGGATTATATTTGAGTTTTACGAATTTTGCAGGTTTTAACATGCATGCCGTCAAATGGATCGGACTTGAGAATTACATCAAAGTGTTCACCGACAACGATGCCATGTACGCGCTCGGGCGGACGATCCTGATTACGGTCCTGATCGTCCCGTTGAGTCTCGTCGTCGGATTTTTGCTGGCCGTGCTGCTGAACCAGAACATGAAGCCTATCGGCATGTATCGCGCTTTGTTTTTCATGCCGTCTATCATTCCGGTCGTGGCGACTGGAACGATGTGGCGTTCTTTGTTCGTGCAGGATGGTCTGGCCAACCAACTGCTGACCGGGTTGGGAATGAAGCCAGTCGACTGGCTCGGCTACGATTATGCGATGCTATCCCTGTTGATTATGTTGCTCTGGGGGAGCGGCGGGGGCATTCTGATCAATTTAGCTGGATTGAAGGGCGTACCCAAGCATTTGTATGAAGCGGCTGCTATCGATGGCGCCTCGGCGACACAGCGTTTTACCAAAATTACGATTCCGCTCATGACGCCCGTTCTGTTTTTTCAATTTGTGATGCACGTCATCGGCTCGCTGCAAATTTTTGTTCAGCCGGTCCTGCTCGCGGCCAATTCGAACAGTCTGCTGTCTTTGCCGATTCGTCCCAATTATGTGTTCTCGGTGCACGCGTTTCAACAAATATTCGCCTTCAACCGATACGGGTACGGACTGGCGCTCCTTTGGGTCATGTTTAGCCTGATATTGCTGCTGACGATGGTTGTATTTGTCACAAGCAAGCTTTGGGTGTTTTACGAAGTTGGACAGGAGGGAAAATAAATTGGTACAAACCGGTTTCCGCTCCAGGGCTGTACGCACGGGACTATACGGCCTGCTCATCCTGCTGTCCATCCTGTTTGTAATGCCTCTTTATTGGCTTCTGACGAATTCGCTACAGTTGGCAGGTTCTTCGATGGTCTTTTGGCCGAAGGGGTTCCATTGGGAAAACTACGTTTTCGCAGTTACGATGATTGACTACTGGAAATATACTAGGAATTCTATCATCATTACGTCGATATCCGTCGTGATTCCCACCTTTACGAGTGCGCTTGTCGGTTTCGGCTTCGCTCGGCTCCGAGGTCCCGGCAAAAACGCACTGTTTATGCTGCTGCTATCAACAATGATGCTGCCGGAAATCGTGACGCAAATTCCAACGTATGTGATCTTCTTTCAAATCGGGTTCCTCAACACGTTTTGGCCCTGGTTGTTCTGGGCGATCGGCGGCAGCGCCGTCAGCATTTTTCTGTATCGCCAGTTTTTCTCCGGCATCCCCAAGGACTTGGAGGAGGCAGCGAGAATCGACGGCTGTTCGACGTTCCGCATCTTCTGGAACATCTTCCTGCCTATCTCTCTGCCCGTCATTGCAACGGTGTCCATCCTCTTGTTCAACAGGAGTTGGGGCAACGACTACGTGACGCCATTTATGTTTTTGCAGATGGATCGATACCCGCTGTCAACGGCGCTTTTCTCGATCGGCTACAAATGGCCTAGCGGACAAAATATCCCGATCATCCAAAGCGCCGGAATCGTTCTGTTCATCTTGCCGATCATCGTTGTGTTTTTTGTAGGTCAGCGATACTTGGTAGAAGGGATCGTATCTCCTAGCGTTAAAGGGTGAGACACAAAGATCAAAAAAGGAAAGGATGAACGGTTATGACTAACGATATCCTCGACGCAAGCATTTGGGAGGAGGCTTGGAGGACGGATCCGACCACATTCGCCAATCGGGTGAAGAAATCCGGCTTAGATCCCGCGCATGCATTCGACGATAAAGCGAAAATTTTTGACAAGCAGGCGTTCAGCGAAGAAGGCATTCGGAGACGAGAGCGGATTATCGGCTGGTTGGAGGATCAGGGGGTAGCATGGAAAGGTGCTTCCGTGCTCGATGTTGGCGCGGCCTCAGGTGGATTCTCCATTCCTTTTGCCGAGCGTGGTGCGGAGGTTACGGCTGTGGAACCTTGCGTTCCGCTCGCCGATTTGCTCCTGGAGAACGCAGGAAAGCTCGAATCCGGCAGCGTCAAACTGGAGCGTGAAAAGTTTGAAACGATCGACCTCGATACAGCGGGGTGGCGGGACGCTTTCGATCTCGTATTCGCCTCCATGTGTCCAACTGTATCGGACTGGCAAAGTGTAGAGAGCCTGATCAGCTGCGCACGACAATACTGTTATATCAGCACGACTGCAGGCGGGCGGGAACACGGCTTATTGGATGAGATTTGGCCACTGATTACGGACCGTCAGCGCGAACCCGATCATTCTGAAATGGTTTACCTGCTTCAGCTGCTTTATCTCAAAGGCTACTCCTATGCTTCGCTGATTACCCGAGAAATGAAAACGACCGAGTTATCGATCGATGCGGCAATCGAAGAAGTGATGGTCTTGCTGCGCCTGCAGCAGATTCCGGCGGATGAGCAGACTCGTCGGACGGTTACTGAATATATGCAGCGCACCTATCCGGACAATAAGGTTGTGTTCCAACAAGGAGGACGCTTCGGTAAGGTTCTCGTTCAAATACGAGATCGTCATATGTACAGTAGGGATATCCGGAAGACCTGACGTCTTGCAGACCAATCTTTAACCAAAAAATAAGAGGAAAAAATCTCCATGATGCATCGTGGAGATTTTTTTTCATTATGGCTTTAGCCAGTTGAGTGCGTGAAACGCGCGAAACAAAAAACCACCCGCTATGCGGGTGGAGGGATCGAGGGTTTCACCACTAAGACCATTCCCATAAAATTGAGATATTCAAGCTCAAAAGAAAGGAAGGGTCTTAGATGGCAAACAAGAGACTACAGTCTAGCTTACACAAAGTGGATGTGCAAATGCCACATTGTATTCACCCCGAAGTATAGACGGAAAGAAATCTATAATCAAGTGAGAAAAGATTCAATCGAAATCTTCAGATGTTTATGTAAGAGCAAAAACAAATGGCGGCCCTGTGGCCGCCAGACTTCGTTACGCTTATGCTCGCCTTTCCTTAACAGAAGTCACAAATAACTTATCAATCTCACAGAGTGCTTATTAAACTTTTCAAACGCGCAGCCGTATCTGTTGAAGCTGTATAAATCATAATCTTCAAGTCGGGATTTTTTGACGGTTGGAGGATCACATGTTCAAACTCCATCTCTCCGATATGAGGATCGTAACTTCTTTTGTAGCGATCCGTAACGGCCTGAACGTCATGTAACGGCCATAACTCACAAAACAGCTGACTGGTCTTCATTAATTCCTCAATGAGCTCATTAAACCTCGGATCATCGCGTAAATATGCATAATCTGCACGAAACTGTGCGATCACAACTTGTGCTCTGTACTTGTCCGACCCTAGCAAGCCGCCCGTTAAAAGATGTTTCAACCAATTGGTTCTCTGCTGCATATGATTTGAAAATGGCGGTAATAGGAAAACGAATGCAGCCGCCCTGTTCCATATCAACAAATCCCAATATCTATTGAGAATAAAAGCTGGATTAGGTTCAAGAGCTCTTATTGTCTGTTCCAAACCCATATTAATTTGCTCATTATCTGCTCTTTCCTGTTGTGCCGGCTTTGCAAGAAGATGGAGGTGTTCACGTTCATCCTCCGTCAATTGCAACGCGTTTGCTATGTTATTGAGTACATCCTCTGATGGATTGACACATCGACCTTGTTCCAATGAGGTATACCATGAAGTTCCAATATGGGCAAGTTGGGCTACTTCTTCCCTTCGAAGCCCCGACGTCCGTCGTCGTCCATAAGATGCTAACCCTACATCTTCTGGAGAAAGGCGTTCGCGACGAGAACGTAAGAAATCACCTAGTAACTTTTTAGAGGGAACCTCCTTCATCATACTCCTCCTTATCCTGACACTCCCAATCATACGATAAACACAGGAAGGACAGCTAGTCGAGTCCTTCTATTAAGCTAAACCTAAGACATTCAAAAGCTGAGGAGGATTTAAAAATGAACATTTTTGTAACAGGAGCTACAGGTAAAGTAGGAAGCCGTTTTGTCCCCCGTATGCTGCAGCGCGGACACCAAGTTAAACTATTAGTAAGGAACGCCGCAAAAGCGGATTGGCTTTATCAGCAAGGGGCCGAGCTTTTAGAAGGCGATCTTTTGCAGCCGGAAAGCTATGTTGACGATCTCCAGGGCACTGATGTTGTGATTCATTTGGCTGCACAGTTCCGGGGGGTAGACGAGAATACTACTAGAACAGCAAACTTCGATGGCAGTATAGCCTTAGCTCATGCGGCGTTGAAGGCGGATGTGCCAAGATTTGTTTTTACCAGTACCAATAACGTCTATGGTTCGGTCAATCGCTTGAGACCAAACCGCGAAGACGACGAGCTTAGACCCGTTCATCCTTATCCTCAAAGTAAAGTTGAGGCCGAAGAGGCGCTGCTGCAGCTTCATCGTGAACAGGGATTGGGAGTGCGCATCGTTCGGCTGCCTTTTGTTTATGGCGAATGCGATCCCCACATTACGGAAAGTCTACCGTACTTCCGTAGTTGGAATCCAGCCAAAAGAATCCACATGATACACCACGCGGACGTAAGTCAAGCCCTGATGCTCGCAGCCATTATACCGGGTTTTGATGGCCGAATCTATAATGTTGGCGACGATGCACCGATCTCGATTGCGGAGCTTTTTCAACTTCATAACAGCGAGATACCGTCAGAAGCACTGCAAAAGGATTATGATCCGTGGGACATGGTCGTCGATACAACGCGAATAAGAGACGAACTAAACTATCGACCGATTTATCCTTCGTTCTACTCAGCAAGAGATGCAGGTGCGTTGTAATAAATTTATGGTAACCATAATTAGAACAGCAGCGACATTCCATGACATTTGTCCAAGAATGTCGATATTTATTTATCCTCATAAACCGCTCGGCATGGAAGGACGACTTGTGAATATGCAATGCCATCGCTCTAATATTTTATTTGGTTCTGACAACCTCAACACCATATCCTAGAGGGGAACCCAACATGAGCTACTCCCATCTTAGCACAATTGATCGAGGACAACTAGAAGCGCTGCATCGATTGGGCTGGTCATGCCGCAAGATCGGGCGTGAGCTAGGTCGACATCCTTCTACCACCGCACGAGAACCGAAACGCGGCGGCAGCAAGCAGGGCGAGGTTTATGCGGCTAGCTTTGCCACAGGCATATCACGAGCGGAGAACTTCGAGCTTGCCTGTCGGCAAGTATACCGCAGCTCTTGCAGAAGAGCTCAATCGGAAGCTACAGGGGATATGGTCGCCTGAGCAGATCGCCGAGAAGCACCGAGCCGAAGGAAAGCCGTTCGTGTGCTTCAAAACGATCTACAGATGGCTCTACGAAGGCCGTCTCGCAGCCGGAGAGGTCAAGGTGCACGACATAAGGGATCCGTATGTTGATACACTAAAAGTGTTCAGAGAAAATAAAGTGTTAGACTATGAAAATAATGTTGTAAACTAGACTAAGCTTCGTTAAGCTAAAGTTGTATTCGGTCGGGCTGTGCACATTAGCAATCCAAGAGAAACCGGGCATGCTGTTGGATGATAAAATGTTCATAAAGGAGGCTCCATATGGAACGTGTAATCCTGATGATGAATGTGCGAGAAAACTAGGGAGGAGAATCAGTCGCATGGCAAAGATCGTTTTCGCATTGAACCAGTCTCTGGACGGATTCGTCGACCACGACCACCCGGCATTTCAGCCCGACCCCTTACTATTCCGCCATTTCATCGACGATGTGAGCGGCCTGTCGGGCATCCTGTACGGGCGCCGCATGTACGAGAACATGCGGGTTTGGGACGGATTTGAATGGGGAGCGCCGGAACGGGAATTCGACAGCGGCGTGGCAAAGCAAACCGAAGTGGGTGGTGTCGAAGACGTTAAAATCCGTCGGTCCGAACGCTTCTCTGATCGAGGGTGACCTCGCAGCGGCCATAAGTGGGCTGAAGGCTCAGCATGAAGGGGTGATTGAAGTTGCCGGGCCGGAGTTGGCCCACAGTCTAACGGAGCTCGGTCTCGTTGATGAGTATCGACTCTATCTCCATCCAGTCGTGCTGGGTCACGGCAAGCCGTTCTTCGCCGGTCCGCGGCCGCCGCTGCGCCTCGTGGCAAGCGATCGAATTGGCGAGAATGTGATCAGGTTGACCTACGTTCCAGCTTAGTTGTGCGGTTGACCCAGCGACCTAAAGGGGCGATAGTTCAATAAAACGGCGGCGGTCTATGACTTTATTTTTTCTATTCTTGGCTGCCGCGGTTTGGGAGAGTGTGACACAAATCTCTCATTATAATCGGCGGAATAATACAAACCTAACCTCGTGAATGTAAATTGGATCAAATAATAAATGATATCAATTCTTACGCACAGAAACGAGGGAAGAAAAAAATTGTTGAGGGACAAGAACATGGTCCCATTGAAGTCGCTATTTCAGCGGCTTTTTTTATTTTATCGGTACAAGTTCTTGTCCCGAGCCAAGGACAAGAACTTGTACCGATTGCCGAAAAGGACAAAAACATGAGCCGATTACCGATTAGATAAATATCTAACTATGTTTCCATGCAATCTCATTAAGCTAACGGGCAGATTAATTGAAGATCAAAACACGGAGTATCCATAAGTAACGGCAAGTTATTTTCGGGAATCGTCTATGTGCTCATCCATCCGTAGCTTACGAGCAGAGCTCCTGAAGATGGCGGGTGACGATCTGCTCAACGGTCTGCGGTGTGTATAGCTCCGGGCGGAGCAATGCGAGTATCGTCAAGCCTTCGACAATCGAGGCCAATCTTAATGTTTCGAGTTGAATGTCCACCGAAGAGGGGAGAAGCTTCGCCTTAGCTAGAATTTCAAGGACAGCTTTAGTCAGGTAGTGGAGTCCGTCCGTGAGCTCGTCTTTTTTAGCTTGTAATGCCAAACTCGTGAGAGATCGGATGGCGAAGATCCACCAGACGCCGACGGCAGTTCGTTTTTCCGCATCCAAAGGAAGCAGTTGTAACAGAATTTCCCTCGCAGCCTTCATCGGAATAGGGTTTATTTCCAGGCGCTCTTCTGCTCTGGCAACTCCTCTTGTCAAATAATAGTCTACGATAAATAGCAATAGTTCGTCCTGTGTTGAAAAATAATGCCGCAATGCGCCGGGTGACAACCCTGCCGCAGCTGCAACGGCACGGATTGACGCATGTTCAACCCCTTTTTCTTCAATGATATTCCATGCTGATTCGGCGATTAGTTTTCTCTTTTGTTCGTGGTCCACGACTTTCGGCAACGGTAAACGCCCCCTTCGTCTTATTTAGCACACTGCATTAAAATAATTAATACAGTGTGTTATTTAGAATTTATTCAGTTATATCGCGTTGCAGTTATCACGTCAATAGTACTGGGCTTTGACTTGATTGACGGGAGGGGATTTCATGCAAGAACAAATCGATGGAGTTTTTCGTTTTCGTTCCACCTGTAATAGTTGCAGAAGAGAGTTTTATGTCATTGAGGGGACTCAAGCTTACGACCGTGTGAAACGAAATTTCAAAGGAATGCACTGCTGCGAAGATTGCAAAAACAGGATCGAACTTGAAGCCCGACTGCTGCTAGGAAGACGACTGTTGACCGGCAGAGATTAGGTTTCAAGACAGAAGGGGCCATCCTGAAAAGCTGATAAGGGATGGCCTAATGTGATGTCGAGGGACAAGAACATGGTCCCATAGAAAGTCGCTAAAATAGCGGCTTTTTTGTTTTATCGTTACAAGTTCTTGTCCCGAGTCGTCGACAAGAACTTGTAACGATTACCGAAAAGGACAAGAAGATGAGCCGATTACCGATTAGATACATATCTAATTACAATTCCATAGCATTTCGGGATTAAACTAACGGGAAACCTTTGTTGAGATCATATGAAGCAATTTACCGGTTGGCAGTTCCTTATCTATAAGCTAACAGGCAACATGGTGAAAACGCTTTGCCGAAATATAGAAGCAATGATGCAACGCGATCAATTATTGTTCGCTTGTGTGTCGTCGGGTAACAAAAACATAGTACCATTGGAAGCCGTTGATTATAAAAGTTCTTGTCAAAACACAATGACAAGAACTTGATAACATTCCCGACTGATGACAAGAACACTATTACTTTCCCGGTATGATTTCATCGACGGCAGCAGACATCATTTTATTAAGCTAATGGGCAGTTTACGCAAATGAATACTATTTTTTGTATCTGGAAATATTGATGCCGTAGGTAAACATTGTCATGATTTTGTTTGATGTATTTTCATGGGATTGGATAAACGGTCAACAAGCCACCATTCTAAAGAAAGTATTAGAATTTCGAAGTGAGGGTAAGGGCTAAAAATGGATTGAACTTGGTAGTAAAGAGTGTTACTCTAAAAGTCTGTGTTCGACAATACATTTAATAATAGTCACCATCTTAGTTATAAAGAAAGGCACTACTATGATAAAAGTTGATAACTTATACTTCTCATTTCCACAAAAAGAACTATATAAAGACATTTCATTTACGTTAGAAGAGTCACAGCATTGCGCTTTTATTGGAACAAGTGGCAGTGGCAAAAGTACACTGATCGATATACTGATGGATCCAGAAAGATATTTGTTCGAAGGCAAGTTAGATATAGATCCAACCTGTAAAATTGGGTATGTAAGTCAGTTCTCCCAACTAGACAGAACTAAAGAATCAACTGTTTTTGAATATATCGGAGAAGATTTTATTAAGCTACAAAATGAAATAACATCTATTTGTAATGAAATGGAAACATCATCGGATATTGAGCCGTTACTCGAAAAGTATCAATTCGCTTTAGACGCATTTGATGCAATGGGCGGAGATTATTTTGAGAGTAACATTAATAAGAAGCTAAATCTTGCAAACCTCTTGAAGCTAAAAGATGTTAGGGTATCCGACCTGAGCGGCGGAGAATTCAAACTTATTCAAGTAATGAAGGAAATGCTTAATAGTCCAGACTTAATGATCATGGACGAACCGGATGTGTTTTTAGATTTTGAGAACCTAAATGCGCTTAAAAAACTTATTAATACTCACAAAGGCATACTGCTAGTTGTTACGCACAATCGATATCTATTGAATCATTGTTTCAACAAAATTATTCACCTTGAAAACACAGAGATCCAAGAGTTTGATGGGCGATATATTGAGTATAATTTCTCATTACTTCAGACAAAAATTGAGTTGCAAGAAATCGCAGTCGCCGAAGCTGAAGAAATTGAGAGATACGATAACATTATTGATAATCTTAGAGCTATCGCAACTATTAATTCAGAAGCATCTAGAGGTAGAGCGTTAAAAGCTAGAGTTAGATTTCAAGAGAGATTGGAAGCGCGTAGAATTAAGGCACCATTTGTTGATATTAAGCAACCGAATATCAGTTTCGGTATTGAGAATGAAATTGAAGACAGCATTGTTGTAAAAGTCAATAATTATAGTGTTGCCTTTGATGAACTTCTTTTAGAGAATGTTAGCTTTGAGATAAAATCTACGGATAAAGTAGCCATTATTGGTCCAAACGGTACAGGGAAAACGACTTTACTACCGAGATATCTTTAACAATAATCATGATTCCATTGAAATAAATGATGATGTTAAAATGGCTTATTTATCTCAGAATCAAGGCGAAATGCTAAAGGATTCTAATACATTACTAGAAGAATTCATCGATGCTGGGTTTAAAACTTATGATGAAGTTAGATCGTATATTTCAAACTATGGATTTGAAGGCGAAATCGTTAATCAAAAGATTGAATCACTATCTGGTGGAGAAAAAAACATACTTCAATTGGCTAAAGTTTCTGCTAGTAATGCAAACGTATTGCTTCTTGATGAACCGACAAGCCATTTAGATACATATACACAAATTGCACTGGAAAAAGCCATTGAAGACTATAAAGGTGCAATTCTCATGATATCTCATGATTTCTATTCTGTTGTAAATGGTATGGATTATGTATTAATCATTGACAATAAGACGATTAGAAAAATGACTATGAAAAAATTTAAACAGATGATTTATGCTAGTCACTTTGATAAAGACTATTTAGAAGCGGAACAAAACAAAAAAGCAGTTGAAATGAAAATAGAATTGGCTTTAAAAGATACTAATTTTGAATTTGCAAAAGTACTGATTGATGAGCTAGAAGAGCTAATTAAGTTGCTTTAAATTACAACTCTCTGATTGAAATGATTACAAGAAAGTGAAGTCAGTTACAGCGAATAGGGCTAAAGTGAATTAGTCTGAGTTCAACGATGAAACATGATGCTGGTGAAAAAAACCACTAAAAAAGACACTGATGAATAGAATATCAGTGTCTTTTTACTACATTGATTTCTTGTAGCTCTTGCTTAAGGGAGGGAGAGAGATCATACATGAAGGAAGACAACCACAAAAGGTGATGTCCTATTAAACGTCACATGTCGAAGGACAGAAACATTGTCCCATTGAAAGTCGCTATTTTAGCGGTTTTTTTGTTTTATCGGTACAAATTCTTGTCCCGAGCCAAGGACAAGAATTTGTACCGATTGCCGTAAAGGACAAGAACATGGTCCGATTACCGATTAGATAAGTATCTAATTATGTTTCCATGCAATTTCATTAAGCTAACGGGCAGGGGCAGGTTAATGCAACTGAAGGAATTCCGGGAAATATGGGGAATTCTATTTTTACCCCCTATGGGAGATATCAGTAAAGTGAGGGAGATACAATGAGTCAAACCGCAAATAAATTTGAAAAAGAAATAACTAAAAGAGTGCGGATGAAATACCTCTTACATTTGCCAGATCAACATGAAAAAGAATCCTCAAATAAGTGGCCTTTAATCTTGTTTCTTCACGGGGCAGGTGAACGTGGAGATGATCTGGAGTTGGTAAAAGCACATGGAATTCCTATGATAGCAGAACGCGATCCTTCTTTTCCATTCATTACGATTTCCCCTCAATGCCCGGAGGATTCTTTTTGGAATGCTGAACAAGACGGATTGATGGCATTAGTAGATGAGATCATTGCAAACTATAACGTTGATCCAGATCGGATATACTTGACGGGGCTAAGCATGGGTGGTTATGGGACGTGGCACTTAGCAGCAGAATATCCAGGAAGGTTCGCAGCTATCGCTCCGATATGTGGTGGAGGTAACCCCAACCGGGTACATGAACTAGTAGGAACACCCATCTGGGCATTCCATGGCGCGAAGGATGATATAGTGTCCATTTCTGAATCAGAAAAAATGGTAGACGCACTTCGCGAAAACGGTGGAAATGTCTCTTTCACAATTTATCCTGAGACGAATCACAACTCCTGGACAGAAACATACGATAATCCGGAATTATATAGCTGGTTTTTAGGTCATTCTTTAATGGTAAGGAAATGAAGTTGTTTTACATTAAGTTAAAATATCATGGAGCAGTTCGCCTGTTGGCAGCTGCTCCTTTTTTTTAGCTAACGGAAGATATAGAAAAAACAGAAAATGATTGAATTACAAACTACCAAAATCCTATTGTGATTTGGTATCACAGTTTAGCAATGGTCCATTTCTGTACATGATTCAAGAAGTTAGTGCAGTAGGAGATAGAAACAAGAAAAACTTATCGAATCAGAGACTTTCTTTACAAAGAATGACGAGCGTTGAGACTCATAAAATGATTAATATTAGAGAGGGTGGATCAGTGGAAATAGGGCCATTTAATCCCGTTTTCTCTAGATCGTAAAGGAAATGCCTGGTGTTTTATTGCGAACCAGATGAAGAATGAAGAATACAAAGTTGCTTATTTCGATAGTCGCAACCCCAAATTGTATGGAATCATGGATAATTTCAATCAGTGGAAAGGTTTTGATAAACAATAGAGAGGAATTTATTAGAACCTTGTATGACTATAATGTGATTTCTATGGAATAAGGTTGGAATAAATACTAATTACGACGAGATTTTTCATAACACCTCACGTTCAATCAAACGTTGGAAATTGAGTGCGTCTCTAGGAGAAGGGATGAACGAATGTCCGAGGACAAGAACATGGTCCCTTTGAAAGCCGCTATTTGCGGATTTTTTCATTTTATCGGTACAAGTTCTTGTCACGAGTCAAGGACAAGAACATCGTCGGATTACTGATTAGGATAAGCACTTAACTACATCTCACTGCTCTAGATCATCAACTAACGAGAAGGATTACTCAATAACATTATAGAATTCCTTATATGGGATTATATGTTATAAACGATTATTTACTATGGAGAGGAGAGTTACAGCAATGAGGCGATTAATTTTAGCATTGATGAGCGTTGTATCGATATTACTTACTGCTTGTTCTAGTCAACCAGTTGATCTAACGAATAAACTAGAGAAATATGCTGTACCCGTTAATCAATTGACAGTACCCGATGGTGTCCAAATTATTGGTTTAGGCGAAGCAACTCATAACAACGGTGAGTTTCAGTCTGTACGGCTTGATGTATTTAAGGTGCTTGTTGAAAAGTATGGGGTTCGAACATTCGTATTAGAAGAGGATTTTGCTAATTCAGAATTAATGAATCGGTATCTATCAGGCGAGGAAATCGAATTGCAAGAAGCATGGGAAAAATGGTTTCCCTTCTACCATACACAAGAAATGGCTGAATTATTTGAGTGGATGCGAGAATATAACCGTTCTGCATCTAGTGAAGAACAGCTTCAATATTGGGGCATGGATGTTCAGCGATCAGAACTGATGCTACCCGCACTTGATAATTATTTAAAAGAGGTGGATCGTGAGCTCTCTAAAGAGCTTAACCGTATACAGGTCGGTAGTACTGATCTGTGGGAAATATCGAATCTATTACTCGGCGATATCTTTACCCCAATTAGTGAGCGTGCATGGACTAAAAGTGATTATAAACAACTGCAACGACAATGGAGTCCACTGGTCCAAAAGGAGGTTCAGCTAATTGAACAATTGATACACCGGATGGATATGAATGCTGATCTTCTTATCGCCAAATCAGATGAACAAATGTATGAGGTTGCAATGCAGAATATCCAGTCCATTTATGTTACCTACTCAGTAATCAATGATTCTTTGCTTCGAGATTTTAGCGAGGGGAATGGGTATCTTCACTTTGTTTCCTCTTCAAACCATCGTGATAAAGCCATGAAGGAAAAGGTAGACTGGATTTTAAACCAGTCGAATGGACCCGTTCTAATTGCAGGTCATAATGGTCATATCTCGAAAAAGAATAGTGCTGCCGCTGACAATTTTGTTAATGCAGCAAAAGATGAAAATATTAATGTAGCTAGCAAAATGCTTAAACTTACATATATAGGTGAGCTTCTGGAGGAAAGTTATGGCGATGCTTATTATGCTATCGGAACAACCTTTAATGAGGGCGTATTAGCAGCAGACTCAAAGATTATGACGGATCCAAATCCGCCTACCTTCACTATTCATAGTGATAATATATTACTAAATTCATTGAAGGATTTGCCGGCGGATCGTTATTTCTTGGATTTTGATCGTGCGAAGCAAGATGAGCAGTTAAACCGGCTAATCTCCAAGGATGAGTTAAAGATGCCATATGTAGGTAGCCTAAACGGTGTTGATTTGAATGATCCTAATCATCGTAAGATAGACAACTACTATTCAGGCATGATTATAGATGATTCATTTGATGCATTAATTCATTTTCGCAAGGTAGACGTATTCACACCTTATGGAAGGTGATTAATGGAAAGGGGGGTGGAAGAAGCTTTGCGTGAACTTGGCATCGCGATAACACAAGACGGAATTTCTATCTCTCGCAAGGGAGAGGCGGAAATAGGTATTCCGTTCATTTTTGGCAACTTTTTCATGGAATAGGACGTCTAAATGAATAGGTCTGGAACAAATTAGGACTGATGAGGGGGGAGGGCATTTGAAAAAGTTATTGATTAGCATATCAACGGTCATGATCTTTTTTCTTGCGAACGTCATTCCAACACAAGCATCAGGCAATGAAGTAATCGAGCATGGTATTCTAAAGAACAATCGAGTGCTGATCCCTATACGGGCAGTATCTCAGAACATGGGTATCGATGTGAAATGGAACCAATTTCAAAAAACAGCTCAATTGACCATTGGCGAGACTGTAATCACACTTGCGGTTCAATTCAAAAGGGCCTTAGTAAACCAGGACCGCGACGATTTTGATGCTCCGGTTGAGCTCATCCAAAACACAACTTATGTACCTTTAAGGTTCGTTAGCCAAACCATGGGAGCAGAAGTGAAGTGGGATCAGAAAACCAAAAGAAGCCACCGTTATCCTGGATGACAAGAAAGTCGTCGTTAAGTTGATGAAGCCGAAGTATCAAGTACCTACCAACCAACGACTAAGTGATACTCGTATTGCGCGGTTATCGGAGAAATTGAACGAGGCATCTGATCTATCGAAAGTAAAACAGGTTCGCACTTACTTCAAACCTTATTTTACGGATCGTCTAATTCAGCAAATCATAGAGCAGGAAGGACTTCACTTTAAAGAAATGAATTTTGATATGAATACGGCAACGGTAAACTATGCAAGCAATACTAGCGCGATGCTTATTCAATCCTATATTCCAGGAAATATATTAACGGGCGAGCTGCATTATGTTTTTGATCGGGAAGCGCACATTATTTATGCTAATGGAGCATGGAAGGTGGACAAGGTAAGCGATCATTTGAGACAGATCCCTAATATGAGCCTGGAACCCGATCTTCAGTAGTGATAACGGTACAAACATATTCATACATATGTACAAAATACGAGTTTTGTGAAATAGACTCTCGGGAAAACTTAGTAATCATTGATTTCATACAAAAACCTTCAGACAGAGATATTATTTTGTGGTTGGTTCTCACTCATCTGTTTCTCGGCCCATATTGGTCTTTCTGGTTGCTTCTGGTTCTTTGAACTTTCTCTAAACTATTCTGGAACATTCAATTGGTCGTCGATGTGGTATTTAAGTTCGGTTTTCCAAAGTTCAAAAACAGATTTCATGATACGTCTAAATTACCGATTCCGCATTCCTTGGTTGTTCAAAGGTTTTTTCTTTCGAGTTCAATTCCAACATTCCAATTACTGTAAATATGGTTACATATACAACTATAACCATTTTTAAACCTACTATACATAACAAGACATGACATGCTGTCTCACCAAGCTACCCAACTCAGTAAATAAAAAAGCCGCGGATTCCCGCGACTTCTTCAACCGAACCAAACGAAGGTGCATAAACCAAACTTGCCCTATTTAAGCACCCTCTATTTTTCAACAAACAAAAACTAAAACCATTTCCTGCTTAGCCTCTTCCCCATACCATATTCCACATGCGTCTGCGATGATATCCATTTTGAGGATCGACACCGCATTCCATAAGCCACTTCGCTGCATTTTCTTTTTGACAAGGAGTAACCGGTACTCCCAAGCAATTGGACAATTCATCAATCATCCCACAGCACCTGTTATAGTCTCGCAAATCCTCGCAGCGTTTCTTGCAGAGAATTCCATACACTTGATGGAAGTATCTCGGATTCATCATTTTACCTCGAAACGTTCCCATTAGTTCAGGATCAAGATATGCCATCTGCCTTCTCCTTTCGCAAGCTTCTTTTCATTCTCCTCAGGATTGAATAATAAATACAGTAAACGCTTATTGTTAGCTGGTTCCGCTTCCGACAATTCGTCGGTAATAAAAGCATATGCTATGTTTCCAATATGGACAGGGTGTATAACCAGAAGGCTTCGGAATATGATGAATTAGGGCTGTTTTTGGTACTTCTGCACATAATGGCTCAAGGTAAGCAGCGGCCAGACCAGCGGATAACTGTGATAATGAATATAAAAATGTCCCGGCAAACCCGCACCGGCAGGATATGTGGTTCTCCTGCCTTCTTGTCGGTTCCACTCTATTAAACGAAGGATCCCCTGATCGATCACCTCGGTTGGATTGTCGTGAACTGCAATCAGCGCATCCAAAGCCCATGCCGTATGGACGACCGTAGAGTATGGAGCCGGATTATATTTCTTAATGAAATCGCTCCGACAGGACTCCCCCCATCCCCCGTCCTCATGCCGGATTCTCAACAGCCAGTCCACGGCCCGCCGGATCGCAGGATGATCTGCCTGCAAGCCGGCAGCAGCCATTCCAGTCACCGCTGCCCATGTGCCATAGATAAAAGACACTCCCCACCGGCCATACCAGGAGCCGTCGCTCTTCTGCTTCTTCACGAGCCAGTCTAAACCGTCTTGAATACGCGGATGGGATAAACGCAGTTTCAAGTGATTCCCGAGCAGCTCCAGCACTCGGCCGGTAATATCCGCGCAGGAAGGGTCGGCGGCTGTTTCAGCAAAATGCGGTATTCGAAATAAACGTATAATCGACGAGGCACTGTTCTTCTCAAAAGCAGCCCATCCTCCATCATCATTTTGCATACGGAATACATATTGAATTCCTTTTCTCCATGCCGCGCTGTAGTCACTCTCCTGGGCTGCTAACCTGGTAAGTACGCGAATAACCGCCTGTGTATCGTCAACATCCGGATTGGCCGTGTTGCTCTCGGAGAATCCCCATCCACCGGAGGTACGATGCCGTGAGTCTCTTTCCGACTCCTGCTTCTCCAAATGCTGCAAGGAAAGAAGATACTTCGCGGCTCGCAGAATTGCGGCATCTTCCGTTGATACTCCTGCCTCCTGGAGGGTATAGGCAATCAGTGCCGTATCCCAGACGGTTGATGGGGAGTTTTGAATGTGCAGCGACCCGTCGAGCGCAGTGTAACCGAAAGAAACCAAGCCTTCTACCGCTTGCTTGATCATCGGTGAGTCCGTCTTATATCCAATGGCAAGCAGAGAATAAATCATAAAAAAGGTCGCGCTGGCATAGCTGTATTGTGTTCCATCATTTTCAATATTTTGCAGTAGGATTTGTTCTGTTTTTTTAAGTGCGCTTCTCGACAGATAACCTTTTTTCTTTCTTTCCCGTGTGCGATTTGAACGTCTCGGTTCACGTAGTTTATGAAAATGCTGTGTTACAAACAGATGATGGATGTTGATCTCCGGAGGATGATGGAGCTTAAACTTGCGGTGGCCGAGGATCAGCAAGGAAGCAAAATGACTGCGGACATACGAGCTCCAACGGTAATAACTGAAAGAACTTGATTTGGGAAGCTGTATCAAATACAGGGGCAGCGGGAAAAAACGAGGCCAAGGATAGAGCCCGTTTAGCGCCAGCATGAATTTAGTCGAAACATGGGCTTGCTCCACACCGCCATGCTGTACAATATACTCCTCAGCCTTCTGCATCATAACGTCTTCCCGGCTTGCACAACCGGATAGCAACAGGGCTGTATAAGCTTCGACCGTAGAAGACAGATGGCCCACTTCATCGTCGTACTGCTTCCATGCGCCGTTTGGAGCCTGACGCTGCTTCAGACGCTGCGCGAGCTGCGGAATTAGCTCCGGCTTGGTATCCAGGTTTTTCAGTAGAATGATCATATTGGCATCTGTCATCGGCCCCGTTTCAAAAAGAAATCTCCAGGATCCGTCCGGAAACTGTAAGGATTTGAGATGCGAAATATAGGTTTGAATCTCTGTCTGTACGGTCTCCAACCGACCCATTGTCGTCTCAACTCCTTGCCACATTGATAGGGTACCTCGTCACAAGAACCTGTTTTTTTATCGTATGTGGGGACAAAGCATCCGGTAGAGGCGTTTAGTCTCGGGTACATCCGCATATTTTGCACCAGGCTTAAAAGCCTGATTCCCATATCAGTAACCAGCAGCAGCAAATATCCTGAAAATATGCCGGGCTCCATTCCATCTCATAAAAAAACCGGCCACTTGGGCCGGCTTCATATCTTCACTTGATTTGGACCATGCACATTTTACAATAAACTGGAATATATTGCATATTGGCTCATATAATCATCATGATTAGGCCTGTCTCTGAGGAGCTGCGCGCTTTATACAGTCCTCTTGTAACCTACCTTACTTAAGATTAGCAGACCATTTCTCTGCACGTGCCTGCAGATCATCCAGAAACTTCTGAATATCCGGTGCATGACCGGATGCAGCCTGGCTAATAAATCCGTTAATGGCTGGAGCGATGTCGCTCATATAGAACGGATTGGCTTCATCCATAAGCTCCGAGTGGCCAACTTCCGCAATTTCAAGCGCTTTTTTCACAAATTTATCTTCCGGTGTTACGAAATCAGCGTTTTTCAGTGTGGGGGTATTCGAGAAATTTTCATACATATATTTTTGCGTCATGTAACTCGTCAAGAACTTCATCACTTCCCATGACGCATCCACATCTTTTGCATTCTTTGCCATGATGAACGGGTCGACTGCAACCCAGCCTTCGCCTTTTGGACCCAGGTTCAATACCGGCTCAAATCGGTCCAGCAGCTCTTTGTTCTGCTTCGAACGGTATTCACTCATGGTTGAACCGCCGGTAGAATCCAGCGCGATGGCAATGTTGTTCTTCTCAAGCCCGAAATTCTCGGCACCCTGGGCGTTGACGAAACCGGCCGGCGGCAGCTTGGCAGCTTCCTTCAGCCATTCCAGCACCTTCACCATTTCCGGTGTGTTGAGATGCCACTTGATGTTCTTGATATCTTTCAACGACCCTTCCGCTCCCTTCGCGCCAAAAGCAAGGGTAAGCGCAACAAAGGTAGACCCGTTTAACGAGTTGCCGCTCCAATACAGGCCGAAATTGTCTTCACCGGTTTTCGGGTTTTTGCCGGTCATTTTCTTAGCTTTATCCAGAATTTCTTCCGGACCAGGCTGTGCGGTGAGTGTATCCACTCCCCAGTCTTCAAACAGCTTCTTATCGTAGATAGTCATCCGGCGACCAAGGGCGACAGGAATGCCAAATTGCTTGCTGCCGTCCGGGGACTTGGTGCTGTAGGAATTGTTCATGATGCCTTCCAGATAAATGCTGGGGTCAAATGAGGTGTCCTTTTCAATCAGATCGTCCAGATCCCGCAACAGTCCTTCCTGATACCATTGGGAAGCAAAGGCTCCGCCCGTGTATAATACATCCGCGTCCCCGGAGAGCAGCATGGCCGTTTGTTTTGCTTTTACGTTCTCCCATGGGATTTGATATACCTCAAGTTTAATGTTCGGATACATTTTCTTGAACGTTTTATCCAAATATTCGTTAAGGCCGATCGTCGGATTCCCTGTCAACGCATCAATCCCGTTCTCGAGCTGCCAGCCTGCCAGCGCAACGCGAACCGTTCCTTGCATATCGGACACTTTCTCAATTTGGACGCCGCCGGTTACGTCTTTTCCCGAACTGCCAGTGCAAGCGGCCATCGTAAACACAAGTACAAAAGACAGAATAAGCAGTACCGTCTTCTTCATATCAGACACACCTCCGTAAAAAATAGATGAAATTCGCGTAACGCGGGATTACTGCTTGATACCGGAGAGCGCAATGCTTTCGATAATATAACGCTGCAGGAACATATAGACGACGATAACCGGAATCAGACTCGTTGTGGTTGCCGCCATAATGATCGAAGGCTGTTGATTGATCCCGTTATTATAGGTAAACATCGCCAGACCAATCTGAATGGTGTATTTGGTAGCGGATTTCAGAATCAGCAGCGGCCACAGCATATCGTTCCAGACGCCAAGGAACAGCAGAATAACCATGGTGGCGATAATGGGAGTACAGAGCGGCAGGTAAACCCGGCTGAATACGGTAATTTCCTTGGCCCCATCCAATACCGCGGCTTCCCTTAAACTGCCGGGTAATTGATCAAAGAACGCCTTGGCTAAAAAAGTACCGAAAGCATAATTCATCGCCGGCAAATAAAAAGCCAGATAGTTGTCAACCAAACCGAGCTTGCTGAACAGCAGATACTGAGGAATCATCGTCATTTCGAATGGAATCATCATCGTGCTTAAGGCCAGCAGCAGAACGAAGTTTGCCCCTTTGAAGCGGAGTTTGGATAAGGCATATCCGGACAAAAGCGCAGACAACGAGCTGATGACAATGACTCCTGCACTAACAAGTGTTGAATTGCCAATATATCGAAACATATTGATGTTAGTGAAAGCGGCTTCATAAGTTCGGATCGAAGGCTCCTCCGGCCATATTTTGGGCGGGAAAGAGATATTGAGTCGTGCCCCCCAATCGAAGCTGGTCACGAGCATCCATAGGAACGGCACAATCATAATAAATGAACCCAGCAGCAGGGCCATTGTTAAAATAAGCTGTTGAAGTGTGATTCGTTTACGGCGTACAGGTTCCTTGGGTAAGGCTGAATCGATCATAGTTACCCTCCTGTCTTGTGAATTTACGGTTCCCTAAGGTTCCCGAATCGGCAAGGCGACCGAGTTAGTCTAAACTGTCTTTACGGCGGTTAAGGAGCATGAGGAATGCCGTCAGAATGAGTATGATCAAGAACAGTAAGTAGGATACGGCAGTGGCCAGACCCATCTGTGAAGCAAGGAACGCATTCCGGTAAATGTACAGCACGACCGTCATCAAGCTTCCTCCTGGATTGCCAGCCGTTCCCCCGATTAACCAGACATCGGTAAACCGCTTCATGCCGCCAATGGTTCCCATAATCAGCATAAACACAAAGATTGGACGCAAATAAGGAATCGTGATATACCACCACTTCCGGTACGTTCCGGCTCCATCCACTTCTGCTGCTTCGTAAAGATCCCGAGGAACACTTTGTAATCCTGCCAGGAAAATGATCGTGTTATACCCGAGCGCGCCCCACAAACTCATCAGCACAATGCTGTACCGTGCGACTTCAGGATTCGTGAACCATCCAACAGGATCCATGCCAAACAAGCCAATAACAAAGTTGATCAGTCCCTCCTTGGACGGAAAGAACAAGAACGAAAACAAGAGGCTTGTCGCAACACCGGATACCACATTGGGCAGAAAATATACGGCTTTAAAAAAATTACGGCCCAGATTCCACTTCAAGTTGTTAATGAGGCTGGCCAGAATAAAAGACAGTGCAATACCAAGCAGAACAGACCATATCCCCATCATAAATGTGTTTGTAAGCGCTTGCCAAAATAAGGAATCCTCCAGTGCGTATCGGTAGTTGCTGAGGCCCACCCAAGCGCCCGATAAATTGAGCCCAGATGTCTGATGAAAACTCATGAACAGCGCGGCGAACATGGGATAGATGGCAAATACCACAACCCCGATAATAAGCGGGGCACTGAATAGATAGCCCATCCAGTCATTGCGTGTAAATCTGAATCTTCGTTTAGCCATACTCCGATGATCCGCAGTCCATTTCCCTTCTGGGGTGGATGACAAACTGATCCTCCTCCTTTCATTAATAACCGGATTCATGCCGGTGATTGGACAAGCGATCATGTCCATTCTGTACATGGTTATGTGGACGAATCCGGATTATGTGTTATTCTTTTTTTCACAGATGCGAACGTAAGAACAACATAGGTGTGACGATTCCTCATCGGCAGTGTATGCAATGGCCCACATCTAGGTGTATGCCTATTCCGATTAAGGCATCATAATAAATATTATGTAAACTATCAAAACGAAGAAAACCGTCCATCTCAGATGTCTATTCTGAAATTGACGGTTCATCATCACATACCCAGCATCGTCTTAAGCGTAATAAACACAACAGGAATCAGCAGCGCTGGGATTAGATTCATCGTTTTGAAATGCCGGATGCCTAATATGCTCAAGCCAGAACTCAGAATCAAGATTCCCCCAACAATGGATATTTCGGTTAACAGCTCGGGTGTGATAAAACCCGACACAGCACCGGCCAGAACATAGAATAATCCTTGCCAACAAAATAGTACAACGGCTGATAAAATAATACCGATACCAAAGGTTGACGCCAGGCGGTAGATAATCCTTCCGCTAGATTGCCTGTCGAAAATCTGGACACCGCATGCTTAAATCGCTGTTCGATCAGGGGTCTCGCTGGAAGATTCTTTCTTTTCTAAGTAACGATATAAAGTTGTTGCTCCTATTCCTGTGACTACTTTAATTTGGGATAAAGAATAGTCTTTGCTTTCATACATCTTTATGGCAAGCATGATTTTTTTTGATTCAACCTTCGGTCTCCCTCCATTTCTTCCCCTAGCTCTAGCTACCGTCAGTCCATCTTTTGTTCTTTCACTAATGATATCTCGTTCCAATTCGGCTATGCTAGTTAACATTCTAAAGAAGAATCGTCCCATTGCTGTTGTCGTGTCAATCTTATCCTGAATGGATACAAAATTAATGCCTTTTGCTTCAAAATGTTCCATAAGTTCAACTAAATGCTTGGTACTTCGACTGATTCGGTCTAATTTATAGACAACCACTGTATCGTCTTTGCGCAAAACTTTAAGAAGTTCATCTAACTGTGGACGGTTATGTCTTTTTCTTTAAAGGTCTCATCAACCCCATATTGATTCAATGCATCGAGTTGTAATGATAATGACTGATCTTGTGTGCCAACACGTGCATAACCAAATTTCAATACAAACATCCCCTTTCATACCAAAAACGGTTGTTTTTGATACGTTAACTCTCAATGCTAAGTGGCATTTATAAAGATAATTCTGATACAATATTGTTAAGCAAGAGGGCCAGATTATGGAATAATAGCTGTACTAAGATTGAAAATTTAAAATAATTTTATTAGGCTAAAAATTAGTAACCATCACGTTAACCTGTTCAAAGGGGGAAATATGAAATTGGATCCAAACATGATTAAGTTTCGAAGGCTTATATTCGAAGATTTACCACTTATGTATGACTGGATTAGAAATGACCGTTTTGTTAACCGTTTTTGGGCTTACAACAAAAAAGAACCTTATGAAAAGGTAACCCAAGAGTTTTCTGATTATATCAAAAGGGTTGAACCAACTGATCCGTATCTAATTCTTTATAATGATACTCCTATTGGTTATATACAAACATTCAATTGGAGTGATTATCCAGTATTTGAAAAGTATGTTGATCTAACTAATTCAGCCAGTTTAGACCTATTTATAGGAGAAGAGGAGTATAGAAATAAAGGACTTGGCACAAAAATTCTGTCACGTTTTCTAAGTCAGTTTGTTTTTTCCGATGAAAGTGTAGATAGGTGTATTATTAATCCAGAGGTTAACAATAGTATAGCTATACGAGCCTATGAAAAAGTTGGGTTTCAGATTATTAAAATGGTCCCAGATATCCCAGAAGAACCTGGACCTGTTTTTTTCATGAGTTTGGATCGTCATAATTTCCAAGGATAAATATCATAAAAAGAGTGATTCTTAATCAGTGTCCTGTTTATTTTGTGAAAAAATCAGCAACTTTTTATGACGGAAAACCCTGTCACGACACAGATCTTTCACTTTTTCACAAGGTTACTTTCCGATTTCATGTTAAATACTTTCAAAACGCATACCCCCGTCCAGTTTTTGATGGAGGTAAAATAAAGTTTTATTCCACAATCGAGCCCGTTTGTTGAAGAAACTTCGCCAAATGTCATATTGTTTTCCAACCGTGAAACAGTGAGAACACTATTCAATCTAAAAAAGACGTTCAATAAAGTTCATGCTTCTGTTTTGATTAGTTATTTTTGGGGGTTATTTCTGTTCGATAAATGTTTAACTAAAACATCAAACATGTTGTTCCATCCCTGTTCAGAACCATCTCTAAATTCACGATGCGCCTTTTCAATGTCTTCTGTGGTCCATCCTTGTTCATGAGGAACCACTATTTCTTGTGTGAAAGTCATTTCGCAGCCACCATCTATGGGTTCTAATAATACGGTTATTCGGTCTATCGTTTCGCTATATTTTGGGATTTGAAATGTAAATACTAATTTGAAGGGTTTATCGATTTCAAGATATTTCCCAATAGCTTCTCCTTCTTTGGGGTCCCTAATCCTATAAGACCCTCCGACGCAAAAATCATTCTCTACAATATTAGCTTTTTCTTCTGGATTAAATAGCCATTTACTCATCATTTCTGGGTTTACCCACGCATCAAACACTCTTTCCGCAGTGAATTCAAAACGACGTGTCATTGTTAGGGTAGTTGTTGAAGTGATCATCTCAATCATCCTATTCATAATAATTTTATCGTAATAAGTTTATTGCAAATACCTTAATGTTCCTCCTTTTTAGCGTTACTAAGCTCACGTTCAAGAGCGTCAAACTGTCTGTTCCAAAAATGTTCGTAAAAGCGCAGCCAATCCGTTGCAGATGATAAGGATTCGGCATTAAGGCGACAAGTATGTGTTCTACCTTTTACACTCCTATCAAGAATGCCTGCCCGTTCTAAGACTTTAATATGCTTAGAAATAGCTGCTAAAGACATATCAAAAGGTGCGGCCAATTCCGATACTGTACGTTCTTGAGAGGCAATAAGACGAACAATTTCTCTTCGTGTTGGATCAGCCAAGGCGTGGAAAACACTATCTAGATTATTATTTTGTTCAACCATATGGTTAAATATAATGGATATACAATAATAAGTCAACCACTCAGTTAAATATTAAAACCCTGATTTTTCTACTTAGATTAGAAAAATTAGGGTTTTATATTCCAAAAAATGTATTACCATATATTATCTGTGTTTTGTAGGCAATGCCCCATATAGTAGGTGGCTTTATTGAGCTGTTAAGTACCATAACAATTAGCTAAAACTGCCCCACTCCCAACCGCTCCTTCTTAAGCAGCGGGATAATTAACGTCATGAATAAACAAGACTGCCGACAGATCGGCAGTCTCTTTCATGCATTGCATGTATTCATTTTTGTTCCGAATGGTTCCCATGTTTGTTCGGTTTACTATCTACAGAAACGAAGATGGGATTGGAGTAGAACCACAGATCACTATAATTTCGTTTGTTAATTTCCGCAAAACGCATCTCATGGTCTTCGATGTCCGTCTTAGGATCCATTAACGGATTACCGTTGCTTGTTTCTCCTGCTACATTGACCCCAAGGTTGGTACCTCTTAGACGGAAATATTGATCCTTCGTGGCTACGGTTCGATATGTGATCACGTTGTATCCGTCCCGATCAGTCTTCCAGTCTTTGCTTGTAAACCGCTTAACGACTTTGGTAGAATCGTTGGTACTCTTGCTATATGCAGCCGTGCCTGGCTGTGCCTTACCTATTACATCCCCTGCGATCAGATCGACATGATCCACCTTTACAGCATCGCCATTGTTATTTTTCTTCGGGCTTTTGAAGCGGATGGTGATCTCGATGGGCGTTCCCTTCTTAACATGAAGATCTCCACCCATTTCTGCCTGCTTGTTACCATGACGGACCTGGAAGTCCAGTGCGTTAATCAAATCGCCGAAGACAGAGAATGATTTACCTGAACGCATACCGTCCAATACGCTTTGCATGTCTTGGCCTTGTATCCAAGTGTAATTCTTGGCGTATTGACCTGGCCAATATCCGCTGGAATACAACCGGTTTTCACTAATCTCAAAATGCGAATCCGAATTCGTGAAATTCCAGAACTCGCGTCCTTCTCCGAGCAAAGCATCCCATACGCCGCCAACCTTGGCGATCATGAAGTCAGCGCCGCCATAAGTTCTGTTTTCCGGCGTTGTCAGGTTTAAGCCGCCTCGATCCGGCTCCATCTGATTCCCGGGCATGCCTTCCATTCCAAATACGACGTTCGGAGCCATGTTATTGAAGTCGCGAATGTCCGCAATGGTGTACACGGTTTTTCTAGAGGGATGGTTGAGCAAGGCGTAACTGCTATTCCGATAATTCTTCTCCAGCCAAGCCAGTGCCGTGCGAGCATCCTCCCGTGTCGTAAATGCCCTGCTTCCTTGTTTATTCCAATTCGCAACATCTGCGGGGTCGAACAACGATTCTTCACGGTTGGTGAACAGATACTCAAATTGACTGACGGCCTTCAGGCTAGATTCTGAGCCGAATTTGCCCGCAATAATACCGATACCCACATGCTCATAGGTAGGCATATCCCATTCAAACCCCGAGAAGATAATTTTGTTCTTATATTTCCCTGCTGCCTGAAGCTGCTTGATTCCGGGAACCTGGTACTGGGCCAGTCCCTGAGAGAGCGGAATAGGTCCGCCAGCAATCGCATTCCCATCTTCATCCCGTGTAGAGGTTCGAAGATGATCAGAAATTGCAATCCAGTCCAGATTGTACTCCTGAAATCCATGGTCCAGCACTTCTTGCAGGGATTGACTGGCATCATCGGATTGATAAGTATGTGCGTGGTACTCACCCGTCATCCATTTACCGTTACCTTCCGGCTTAAACTTGTAACCTTCTTCCTTCGCCGCATGGACAACCATGCCTTGCGAAAGAATGGACAAGCTGAGCGCCAAAACCATGATGGTTTTCTTCTTCAGCTGCACTTAATGGCACCTCCGAGTTGAAATAGTCACCGAACCATCTAAGCTTAATGCTCCAGGATTAGGAGATTGTCATCACAAATCGTTGATTGTGTAAGAACCGAGTCTTCAATTTTTCGACTACTAAATCTCGATGCCTTCCAGCAGGTTGAATATCCGATATTTAAAGTTTCAACACAATAATGGTATACATATTATATATTATATAAACTTATGAGATGACGACAATGACTATAACCTACGCAGGGCTATAGTCATTTGGGGATATCTTAGTTATGACTGCGATCTTTTTCCCGGATTCGTGAACGACGCACCAACTTTACCTGTCCATTCACTCCAGAAGGCAATGCTGATTTTCCATATAAATTCTCAAGAGTATTCGCTGCACGTATAGTGATTTGGTTGTTCCCCTGCCCTGCATAGGACGTGATATTCCAGTGATAAGGCGGCCATAAACGGACACCTGCCTCCCTCTCATTCACATATAAGCAAGCTGTCTCCCTGATATCCTCGGCTTCCAGCCATAACTCATCATCTGATGCTAGTCGGAGTTGAGCCATATCCAAATTTACTTGCTGAGTGTAATCTCCCGCTCCTGAATAATAAGGATAGCCGGCCGAATCCCAAGAACCAAACATATGTTCCGACTCCGCATTTAGTGTCATATGACCTTCTATTATAAATGGTCCTAACAGAAAGGCTGGAAACGAGATCGCCGCCATCGGCTCCAATAAAGATACCGTCAGAATCTCCAGCTCATTCTCGCCCGCAACCAAATGCTTAGTGATATCTACACGCTTATAGTGGGAGTCCTGCCAAGTTGATGGGCGCAGCGCATCTTGCCGGACGCCATTAACAAAAATCTCAAGATTCCGCCTGCGCTGCAGGAAACCGATATGTGAAGGGATGTTCTGCTCAACATCGTCCAGAACCAGCTCTATCTCAGTCGGCCTGTCACTTCCGGATTTATTCGAAGGACCAGAACGACTCGCAGACTGCACAAGGCCTATCAATTCCTGTGTCATGGTAAACGTAGTCCGATACGTATTCACCTGTCCGGGCATCGTTGCATTCATTTTGGACTGTCGGTCATTCAAAGTGACCTGCCATTGATCGAGCAGAAGAACGTTCGGCTCAGTGGTTTGGAACTGCCATGGATCCTGCAGAATAGCCACAACTTCGGAGATGCTGTTCTCTTCGCTCCTGTTAAAGAACGTATGTTCTTGATGCATATATGAACTCTCACCAGATGTAACCGAGAATATGCGCAGCTCTCCAGGCGCAAAGGATAGAGTTGCACCATGGCTCAACTGCTGAACCTTTCCGCTCTCCAAGTCCCATTCTTCCATACAATCCTTCGCTGCTCCTGGATTCAGCCTGATCGTGACAGACTGCTCTGACCAATTCATCAGCCAAGTATGCAGCTGGTTGTCGAACATACGTTCCACATAGATCAAATCCCCATTTCGCCCATCTTCAAGCTGCCAACGCAGGGTCGGTGAAATCCTTAGCAGCCTGCTTACATGAACACAAAATCGCTCAAACAGATCTGGCAGTGGTACCTTCTCTTGCTCATCAAGAGTTGCAGCACGGTCGTTACATACTCCCTCTTCCTGGTCATGGTCACATACAGAACTATGATTGTCATCCATGATCATGGACGCTTCATGAGCCGTATCCTTTAGGGAATAATACTGAGTGTATCCCTTCCCCATTGCATATATTTCACCATGCCGCGGATGCGGCTGAAATAGCTCATTCATAAGCTTCGTCAGCTCTGGATCCTGCCGCATACGCTCGCTATGCTTCGGAATAGCCCCTACCGCAATGAGCGTTCCACCCTGTTTAACGAAGGAAACAAGCCTCGCGGCGACATTCTTGGACATCACCTGAATCCCCGGCATGATCAAAACCGAATATATGTTCTCATCCCCGCAGAATCGATACCCTGCTCCAGGAACGATTTCTGCCTCTCTCAGCTGGCATTCATCGACATAATCATAATCAATGGAGCTGCGAAGCAGGCGATCTGACAAGATTGAGAACCATTTGTCAGCAGAAGGATGTTGATCCGATTGCCCGGACAGGAACATACATTCGTACACCGTGTGGATAGGGGACAACAATAGCACTTCGGGCTTCCGCTTCGTCGAAGCACCCAGTACACTCAAACGTCCGATATAATCAGCAAAGGACTGATAATGCGGCCAATGCGGCGCATGTTTGAATTCGGTCGGCGGGAAATCGGTCTTCCGGTATCCTGCAAATGAATAATAGAATGCATGAGGGATGAACAGGTTCACACCCAGAAATGCCATGAAATTCGCATCCAGCCGCCGTTGGCGCATGGAGTAGCCGTGACCGCTTGCACCGAAGGATTCGCAGATCACTCGTTCCTTCCCGTTCAGTTGTGCGACAGAGGCCGCTGTTTTAACGGACACGATGCGGTGTGGATTCTCCTTCGTGCCGATGCCCGCCGTGAGATAATCCACCCCTGCGTAATGGAACTGCTGCAGCACCCGCGTCTGATTCCCTTGGGATCGGGCCTGTCCCCAGACCGGCTCCTCCAGCGTATGACCGATGTATAACAAGCCATATTGCTCACACCATGTCCGGATAGCTGCATGATAGCCCTCAACGTACCAGCGGGTAATCGAATCATAATATTGCTGTTTGGTTGAGCGGCTAGCCATCCGCCATGCCATATAATAAAGCGCCTAGTCTTGGGACCAGATCATACCCGTTCTCCTCTTGAAACCGCTCCCTCATCCCAAATGTCCAAGCAAAAACCATGCCCGGCAAGGTAGCGCCTACATCATTCACCGCCGTTCGGATCGCCTCCACGCCGAAGAAACCATCATGGATCATAAGCCCTGGCTCGTCGGTAAACACACCTTGAATGGTGGAGCCGTAATATTTCTGCAGAGGCAGAAACGGTTCATATGCCATCTGAATGAAGGTCTGAACGGCTTCCGGATTAAGTGTATCCAGATAATACCCTTGGGCAAACGTGATGCCTTCCGCGATTTCGCAGGACCAACAGGCCAGCACGATATAGGCGTCCTCCGTAGTCGGAGTCCAATCCCGTCCCCATAAATGTGTAATATCTTCGGGATCGTCATGCAGCAGCCATTCCTCGTCACTCCGGGTAGCACGATAAGCCAGAATGGCGATTAGCTCATTATGATCATGGCAGGCAAAATCCAGCCGTATTGCTTCTGAATCTGCCGCGCGCGAATGCCTTTTCTCCTCCACCCTTAAGTAATGCATGCGATATTCCGGATGCTGCCGCGTCAGCTTACCGCCCAGCGTGCCGCTTGGCCAATTATCCTCATCGTACAGCCAAACCACCATATTTCGTTTCTCGCACTCCATTGTGCAGAATTCCAGTACCTCCATAAATGCTGGCGACAGGTATGGAATTTGCATACCATGACGAGCATGCAGAACGACACCCCCAACACCCGCTTCAAACATCGCTTGAATCTGGCTCTCCAGTTCCGCCTTCTCAAGCTCATGGTTCAAAAACCAAAAAGGCTGCGGACGATACGCGGCTTGCGGATTCATAAATTCCCGCTTCAATAGGTTGAAGTCCATACGAGCTTCCGGCTTAACGTTATTCACCTGCATCACCTGTCTTCACTCGAATTTGCGGTTGATTCATTCATGAACTCTTTCATGAGAAGTTGGATGAAGAATCCCCCGACAACGGAACGATTCTGGAAATTCATCTGCCTGCCGGAGATCGTGTCATACCAATCCGTTACCGGGACGCGAGCGGAGGTCTCATTCATGAAATCCCATAAAGGCGAGATCAATGATTGGAACAACTCCGGCGTAGTGCTCATAGAGGCACACCATACCAGCCAATCGGATTTTGTATACGTATCGCGGCTGTCCAGCGGATAGCCATACCGGTTCTGTTGCTGCTGGTAATATGCCAGCTCTTGAACCGCAACCTCTTCCGGAAACAGGTGCAAACCAAGCAGGCGGTCCCACACCAGATTGTATTTCATGCTCCATGAATCGTTCGGACTGTCAAAAGTCAGTTTATAGTGATCTCCGGCATCAGCCATGGCTACCCATTCATTGGCCATCTTCTGCGCGGCTTCAAGGTAAACGGCTCCTTCCTGTAAATTGAGTTTGTCGCACATATACGCATAAGCAGCAATGCCCAAGATCGCCTTAATGGAGAGGTTGGCGTTGTGTGCCAAATGTCCGGCAAAATCATCGGTACACAGCTGATTTTCAGGATCAAGTCCGTTCTGAAGTAAATACCCCGCCCATTTCGTAAGAAGACCCCAGTGTTCCCGGGCAAACTCCGCATTTCCCTCATACTTGCTCACCGCCGCAGCCATCAAGAGCATGTTCCCGCATTCCTCAATCGGCATTTGGTACTCAAGCTTGTTCTCGCCGTAAACCTGTCCGTTAGCCTTAGGATAAGTCCCTGCGTCATGCGGGGCAAAATCAAACGTCCAATCACGGCTCATGGCATATCTATAAATCGGACGCATCATGCCTTTAATCAATTCAGGGTTATATCGAAGGAACAACGGAATCGACGGGTAGCTGACATCGACGGTAGCAATGCATCCATTACTGAAATTCTCTTTGGAGAAAAATAGAACAGATCCCGCTTCATCGGTTACCAATTTATGCGCGGCAATCGCCTGTCTGTACGTTAACGCCAGGATATCCCTATACTTCTCACCGCCTGCGGCTTGGCTCTCGGTCAGCAGTTCCCGATTAAAGCGATCACATCTTCGCTGGATCTCTTCATATTGCTGGGCGCTCATTAACAGCATGTCTCGGAACGTTAACCCGTTTCGTTTCCAGTACGCATCCAGCGGTTTGTGAAAATATTCGATAGCGTGAACATCGTCATACGCAAGCATCAGGTACTGAGTCACTGGCTCTTCCTGGATGACACCCATATCAATCTCTGCTGCCATGATCGGCATGTTATCGGAAACAGCTCTCGGCTTCTGAGTATCATCTTCCGCTGGTAATTGACCGCTTAGAACATACGACTCGCGAGTTGATGCGGAATGAATGACCGTCTGGATATGAGGCGTACGAGGAACCGCCAAATAGACGTATCCCCAATCGATTCTCGTATCGTCCCCGGCAAGTTTTAGAACCGGCTGTTCCACGGTGCCCATCGACATGGCATTCCATTGCCCATCCATCACATGATGCTCCCAAGTCACCTGTTGATCCGGTGTATCAACACACCATTCGCCTGTCACATCGAAATAAATTTTCACTTGATGTGATGCTCCATCCATAGAACGAACCTCATACGTCACATAGGTGACCGGCCTTGATAACACATCGAGATCATCCAGCAATAGAGGTGTGGTGAACCGAACCTGAAGCTCGATGCCTTCCCCCTGGAATGTATACCGGGTGGTTACTGGCTCGACCGTCAGATCGGTTTGATCAAGCGTCTCAGGTTCTTGATGGGTTGAATCCTGCATACCCACTCTCCCCATAAAGCGTCGGGTCTTGCCATCAATGATCGCAAGTCCCACCATACCATGGATCTTGTTCGTCCAATGCCGGGTATGATCATCGTACAGTTGATCCGCAGCGGACCATACACTGAAATAAGGGTCTACGGTTACCAGAGGTACGGACGGAGGTCTAAAAGGTCTGAAATTCGTTGTCATCTACATTCAACTCCTTTAGTTTATTCTTCATGACGCCAAGGATCTCCTTGCGATTGGGAACATAATACGGCGAAAGGCCTCGCCCTCCTTGTGCGTCAAGGTGCTGCGAAGCCTTTTGAGGTTTGCCGGACTCCCTTATTAAGGGAAGTCATGATTACGGTCAGTTCGGCATTTGGACAGTCACTACTTCTTTTCCTTGCAGATTTTCGTTCGTGAACTGCATGGCTTTCTCATATCCGGTGTTTCGGAGCTGCTCGCGAAGGTCGTTAATGATGCTCATCGCAGCTTCATCCGATTTGGCAAACACTGCTTCCTTCCAGGCATCTCCCATTCGATCCATCGAAGGTTTCAACATCTCCCATTCCGACGCTTTCGTAATTACGTCACCCGGATTATACGCTGTAATGACATGAATACCGTTCGGACGGAGGATTTTGCGAGCTTGCTCCATGGCATCAAGCCGTTCCTGTTCGGCCCAGATATCTCCCCCGGCAGCGGAATTAATACGGTCCAGACCCGTCAGTGATTCAAGGCCGATGCTGATGCCCTCGTTCTTGCGTTGCTTCATGTTGGTATCCGTGCTGAATTTGTCAAACCATTCTTGATTGGCAGCAGGCTTGCCGTCCTTCATGTCCCAGTGGACGCCCTGCACCCCGTACCGGGCCAGCATGAAGCCTTCGTCCGAAGCCATGAAATCGAGAAATTTCAATGCTGCGTCCACGCAGGCGCCCTTGCAGTTCTTCGTGATCGCTGTCACGTTATTGCCTTGAATACCAAGATCCACCGGCCGGTTCGGCTCAACGTCCGCACGCTCCAACGGACCGAGTGGAATGTAGTCGCTTCCTGGATGGGAGGTGACATATTCCTTGGAGGCGTCCAGTATAGCCGGGTAATGCGCGGCTAGGATGGCGATGCGACCTTGATTGATTTTCTCCTTGGCGATCGGATCTGTCTGAGTAAAGGCTTCAGGATCCAACAGCCCTTCCTCGACCAGCTTACGATAGAATAGCGTGTATTCTTCATAGCCTTTGGTGAAGAAGTCACGTTCTACCGTTCCATCGCCTTTGTCAACATAGCTGGCCCCTGAGTAGAACATGGTGTTGCCGATACCCACGGCCCAGCCGTTGCTGAACCCGCCAAGCGGAAAGACCGGCTGGCCGTTCTCCTGCAGCTTGGCGTCCTTGATTTTTTTGAGGAAGTTATAGAAATCCTCCTTCGTCACGACAGACTGCGGATCGACGCCGACCTTCTCGGCGATGTCCTTGCGAACGTAGAAGCCGTAGAGCCAATCCATGCCGTCCTCGTTGGTCGCAGGCTGATTTTGGAGGAGTAAATATTTTTTGCCGTCATAAGCATCAATCGCTTTTTCGTATAAAGCAGGCGGTACATTTTCTTCCGCTATGGATTTGGACAGATTCGGGTAATCCTTCAATTTGTCGGATATATCAACCAATTGTCCTTCCTTGGCCGCCTTGATGATGCCGTCCAGTTCCCCTCCCCATGCGGGACCGGTATAAATATCCGGCAAATCCTGCGTGGCGAAGATCTGGTTGACCTTCTCCGTTTCACTGCCTTTGGTATATTCCCACTGAAGGGTAACACCGGTCTTCTCCTTAATGACTTCCTCCACAGGAGTTATCGTATCGGAGCCGTTGGAACCGTTCCAATTGTGCAGTATTTTGAGTTTGTATGAATTCTCTCCTTCAGCGCCTTCTCCGTTATCTCCGTTCCCTGATGAATTCGTGCAGCTGATCAACAAACCGCTTACCATGATGGACACGAGCAATAGGGATATGCCTTTCGACCAAATCCTGTTCAAACCAATCGCCTCCTGGAATATGGATTTCCATGATCTTGTTACAAGCCTTTGCAAATTCCGGGTCAGGATGACCTAACCTTTAACCGAACCGATCATAACCCCCTTTACGAAATACCGCTGCAGAAATGGATAAATACACAATATCGGGAAGACCGTGATGACAAGCAAGGCCATGCGGAGCGATTCTGGCGTTGCTCCTGCGCCGCTGGTACCTCCAATCGTCTGTCCGCCCTGCTGGGCTGCGCGCTGCATCGAATTGGATAGCGCCTCTGCTTCCGTCAGCATTTCTTGCAATAGAGTCTGCACCGGAATCAAATCCTTGTTGGATACGTAATAAGCACCCGAGAACCAGTCATTCCAATGCGACACCCCGATAAAGAGCGAGATGGTGGCCAGCACCGGCCCGGAAAGAGGCAGTATAATCCGCAGGAAGATTTGAAAATCGCCATACCCGTCGATGCGGGCCGATTCCTCCAGTTCCTCCGGGATCCCCTGCAGAAACGTCCGAATGATGACGATATGCATGAAATTGAACAGCATGGGCAGCACGTATACCCAGAAGCTGTTGATCAGATGCAGTTTCTGAAGCGTAATGAAGAACGGGATGAACCCGGCACTGAAAATCGTAGGCAAAAAGATATAAAAGGTAAAAAAGGAACGGCCCGGCAGCGTCTTTTTGGAAAGCGCATAGGCCATAAGCGTAGACAGGACCACATGCAGGAAGGTTCCCAGCACGGTGCGCATGAGCGTAATTTGATACGCTTTCCAAATGCGGGCGTTATCGAACACCTGGGCATAGTTTTCAAGCGTAAATTTACGAGGAAGGAAATAAATCGCCCCCTGCATCGAATCCTTGCCGTCATTCAGGGAATAAGCCAGGATATAAATAAACGGGTAGATCATGGAGAAACCAACCAAAGCAAGAAAGGTATAGTTCACGATTGAGAACAGGGACCATTTGCGTTTCATAACGTCACCTCCTTAGAACAGGGATACATCACTGACTTTGCGGGCGATCCGATTGACGGTCAGAACCAGGATAAGCCCGATAATGCTTTGGAACAGTCCGACAGCCGCGGCGTAGCTGAGACGCCCTTCCCGGATACCGGAGTTGATCGCGTGCACGTCGAGTACGCTGCCCATGCTCGCGGTTGCAGGTCCATTCAGGAGGAGCAGCTGCTCATAACCCGCACTCATCAGATTGCCTACGGCGAGAATGAATAATATGATGGCCACATTGCGGATACCTGGAAGGGTTATGTGCCACATCTGCCGAAATCGGCCTGCGCCATCCATCTTGGCAGCCTCGTACAGCTGCTGATCGATACCCGCAATGGCGGCCATAAAGATAATGGAATTCCAACCGATGTTCTTCCAGATATCGGAGCCCACAATCATCTGATAGAACCAGGTGGGGTTGTTGAGAAACTGGATCGATTCCGTTCCTAATGAACCCAGTAAGTCATTGACCGGACCACCATACGGAGTAAGCAGTCTTTGCATCAACGTGACCACCACGATCCAGGATACGAAGTACGGCAAGTAAGATAGGGTCTGAATCGTCTTCTTGAATTTCAATTTCCGGACTTCATTTAACAGGAGTGCAAGAATGATCGGCATCGGAAATCCGATCAGCAGCTTCATGAGGCTGATGATGACGGTGTTGCGGATGATGTCGCCGGATTGATAATAATTGAAAAATTGTTCAAAGTACTTGAAGCCTGCCCATGGACTCCCCGTGAATCCGCCGACAAAGGTATAATCCCTGAAGGCGACTTGAATTCCATACAGAGGCACGTAGGAGAACAGGAAGAACCAGACAATGCCGGGCAGCATGAACAAATAGAAAAGCTTGTGCTGCCAGATTCGCTTCATCAATCGATGGTTTGTTATTCGTTGTTTAATCACATTCCCACCTCTCCTTTCTCATGGGGGGCGGATAGTCGCCCCTGCTTATACCTGCGGTAATTTTAATCGCAGCGTGATGATTTGAAATGGCGTGAAGGCTAATGCGATCTCCGATGAATCGGCAATCGGAAGCGGAGCAATGATATTCTCCATCAAATCAGCCATCCAGGCTTCGAGTGCCTGGAATCCAAGCCGGAGGGCCGCTTTGGCATGAGTTCCGGAAGTTTCATACAGCCGGATGATGATGTCATCGCCGTCCTCGGCTTTCTTGACGGATTCCACCATGATGTACGGATGGTCCGGCTCCAGAAATGCTGTCGTATAAGGCAATTGTCCGTTCTCCGGATCGGGCGGAGATGACATGGAAACCGTTCGAAGCGGGATGTTCAGTTCATGACCTCTTCGATAGACTTCGGCCTGCACATGGTTTCCTGGATGCGGATATAACGAATACGCGAACGCATGTTCTGCACGATCCGCTGCCGGATCCGGATAGGAGCTGCTGCGCAGCAAGTTCAGATCCAGCACGTTCTCGATGACCCTATGGCCATACTTGCAATCATTGAGCAGTGCGACTCCATAATCCGGTTCGGACAAGTCGATCCATTGATGTGCGCATATCTCATCCTTCGCGAAGTCCCACATCGTATTGCGGTGAGTCGGCCTGCTCAAGCTGCCGAACTGAATCTCGCAATGGACCTGATCGGCACGGATATGAACCGGAAAAGAGGTGCGCAGCATTTTACCGTCTTCTCTCCAGTCCACGCGGGTCTCGAAATCAATCCGCCGGCTGCCCTCTGTCAGAACAACGGTTTGGGAGAGCGAGGACTCCCCGTAGCTGTATTCGAAGAACAGCCCGATTCGTGGACCATCGCGAAGCTCGCGGATGCGGCGCAGAATTAACGGCATGCCCGGATTTACTGCATAGTCATGACGGAAATCCCAAGCGTCCCCATTGTCATGATAGACGCGAAGGTCATTGCCCAGACGGCCTTGCGGGATGACTTCACGAGCCTCGCCTTTATCCAGAATCGATAGGATGGCACCGTTTTGATCAAATTGCACGATAAAGGTATCGCTCTCTATGCTGTGTCCTTCAGCTGTAACACGTATTCCCGAATCCCAGGTTTCCGGAACCATCTCAATGCTGGACGCTGCTTCATCCTCTGAGCTTTGATCAACTCCATCTGCCATCACGGTATAGCCCATAGATGGAACCCGCACTTTGCGCCATCGTCCTTCCATGTGAAGCCATTCCTCTCGTGTCCAAGGCAGTGAATTGAATACCACGATCCTTGCGGAGCCATCGTCTTGAGATGTAATGTGATCGGCTAAAAAGCTGTAGGTGTCCGTGATCATGGCTTCTGTCTGCTGTAATAGTTCCTCATACCGTATGAGCGACTCATCGTACACACGCTGGATGGAAGAGCCCGGAAGGATGTCATGGAACTGATAGAGAAGCACTTCCTTCCAGATCGTCTCCAGCAGCTCGGATGGATAAGACCGTCCTAACCGGGCGGCCGCCAGTACGGAGGCGAACTCCAATTCGCGCAGCGCTTTCTCCATCTTGCGGTTATACCGCTTGCTTCTAGCCTGACTGGTGAGGGTACCTTGATGCTTCTCCAGATAAAGCTCGCCGCGCCAAGTCTGGAATCTCGCCCGCTCTTTATTCAGCCGTTCGAAGAATTTCCACGAAGGCTCCTGCGTGACGGGGGACAAGCCAAGCAGGTTCTTCTCTCGTGACAGCCGCTCCAGATGCTCCTCACCGGGACCACCGCCACCGTCTCCGATCCCGAAGAGCATCAGCGCATGACCGGATACATTTTTATCCAAGTACTCTCGCTCTGCCTTCACGATGGAACGCGGAGCCGCCGGACTGTTGTAGGTATCCTCGGGCGGCATATGCGTCAATACGGCCGAGCCGTCGATCCCCTCCCACAGAAAGGAATGGTGCGGATACCGATTGTATTCGCTCCAGGAAAGCTTCTGGGTCATCATGTAATCGACGCCGGATTTCTTCAATATTTGAGGCAAGCTGGCGGAGTATCCGAACACGTCTGGCATCCAGAGCGACTTCATCTCCAGCCCGAATTCCTGCTGAAAGTAACGTTTGCCGTATAAAATCTGGCGCACCAGAGATTCGCCCCCGGGTACATTGGTATCCGACTCCACCCACATGGCACCTTGGGGTTCCCATCTGCCTTCGCGTACCCGCTCCTTAATCTGGGCATACAGCTTGGGATAACGCTGTTTGATCCACTCGTACAGTTGGGGCTGGCTTGCGCCGAACACATAATCAGGATAGCGTTCCATCATGCGCAGCGCGGTTGAGAACGTTCTGGCTCCTTTACGGATCGTCTCCCGGATCGGCCATAACCAGGCTAAATCGATATGCGCATGGCCAACGGCGCTGATCGTGAGGACATGATCGCCTCCCTGCAAGCTCAGCTGCTCACCCAATCGTTTTTTCGCTTGCTCTAAGCACTCTTCTGAAAACTCTGCCAGCAGCATAGAGACGTCATAGAGCGTCTGATACATCCTCTCCTTGCGGGCGCTTCCGTCAGGAAGCTGCTCTGCCGTTTCCAAGAGCACCTCCGTATCGTAGTAGAGGCTTCGGATATCCTCCCGGCTGACCGCAATCACTGCCTCTTTCAACGTTCCTCCCCGGTAGTTACCGAATAAATCGTTATTGCCCCCATCAGCCCACACTTCAATTTCCTGCCCGTTCATAAACATCTCATGAAGCTGGACAACACGCTTGCCGGGGAGCCCTAATGAAAAATCGAATTCAGAATTAACGGTGGTCAATCCTTGTACAGGTGATCCTTCTTGATCGACCAAACACAGCTCACCGCTCACATCCAGCAGCAGGACAACGTTTTCGCTTGGGCTAGCTTCCGGAATCCTGCCTGAAAATCGAAACCAGGCACAGTCCCACAACAATCCCCATCGCTCTCCATGAGCCAGTGTAACTTCCGTGCCGGACATTCACTCTTCGTAAGTTACCGGCTCGGGAGTCACCCATGCCGTCACGTCCAACTCGGCAACCGGCTTATAAATGGCCTCCCGAAGTTTATCCAACATCTGTTTTAACGGCTCTCGTCTGATCGGTTCGTATGGCATGATGATCAACTCCTCTCTATTACATCAATCTGTTGCAGGATCAGGAGTTAGGAGCCCAATTGACATGAAGCTCTGCATTGTTCTCGTTCCCATGCTCGTATCGAAGAAGCACCGTCCTCGACTCTGGATCCCACTCCCAGATCGCAGGTATCGCTTGATCTTGGACCATATAGTGGGCGGATATCGGTTCGGCCGGACAATACAGCCGCGCTGTTGCTTGCATGTTGGCCGGACCTTTTGCTACAAATCGGAATCCTGCGGCGGATTTGGACAGACCTTCTATGCGGGAGGAAGCAGCCATGACGAATACTTCCCCAACTGGTGGACGTCCGGCTTCAACATCATAGAGCAGTGCTTGTTCTCCGGCATTTAAAGCCACCTGGCGCAGAACAGGCAGTTTCGAGTCAAACAAGTCAACAACCGGGCCTGGAATGACCAGCCGTTCATCGTTGACCGATTCATCCAGCGCAGAGGCGATAATGTAAGGCCCACGTTTGATCTTAAAATACGGCTTCGGATGCCATTGGAGATCTGGCCCATGAAGGGTCTGAAGTGTTTCTTTCACGGACTGGCGCAGGCGGTCAGCCCCTGTCTTGGATAGGGAGAAGCTTGCCGGATGCTCATCCAGCCAGCAAACCGCTCCTTTTCCTATCCGATGAACGCCCTCTCCCATCCCCTCAAGGCCAAGCTGTTCAAACAAATGCGCTCGAGGGGAGATGTACGTCGTTTCGTTATCTCCCACTTTGCTGTCCTTGCCGTTATAGTTCCACCATCCACGAATGCCGTGATAAGGGTCACTGTCATCGCCGACATAGATTAACGCCCCGCCATCGTGCACCCACTGCGCAAGTGCATAATGAATGTCCGGATACTCCGGCTTGATGAATTCATAACTCAGCACAAGCGCGCGGTAGGATGCCAGGTAACCCGGATACCGCCTCACATTATCGAGCTGGAGCGGACGAACCGGAATTCCGTGTTTCAGCAGCGGCAGCGCAAGACCGTAAAAAGGGGAGAAATCCAGCAGCTCCGTATCGCCATTCTCCTGGAACCCCTCAGGATCCGTTCCATCGTATTTACCGGCTTCGGGTGCTTTCGGGTCGGGCTTCATCCGCTGAAACATTGCAGAGTCTGCGATCAGAACACCCACTTGTAACGAATCGCCTTCTGTTTCAATCACATCCTGGTCCATATTGCCGAGCGTGTGCATGACCTGCAGTAGCGTTGTTGCATAGTCAGCCGGGATATGCTCCTTGCCAGAGCCATGATCAGATGGATAAGTTCCTTTAAAGATTCTTCGCGGCCAAGGTGAGACTTCGTAATGGGCGACACCCGGATGCAGAAGCGAGGCAACAACGGTCTTCAAATAGTTCTGTTTGTAATCCGTCCAGGTGTGATTCGGATTATCTTCGATCGGATCATGCAAGAACCACATGCGCCGATCCGTTCCCCGCACCAGCTCCTGCATGATGCCGTATTCAAGGTAAGCGGTTTCAAAAGTGCGTTCCTTGCGCACCCCTTCATACACATTGGGGGTCCTCGATGTACCCGTCCAGATTTGGGCGATATAGCCGTCGATGGATGGAAGCTCAAGGAGCCCGGATTGGGGACTGACAATTCGCCACTGCGTATAATTGATCAAGCTATGGGTCGGGACATAGAACCGAAGCACGCGGCCGTAGCGTCTTAACGCATAATCCTTCATCTCGGCACATAAGCGGTCCAGAACGCGGGTATATAAATACGCTTTCAATTTCGAAGCCCGATATTGTGCATCAGGCGATGCGTGAGGCGGAATCCACGGTTCTTTGTAATACAACTGCCACTCCCGTTTGAAAGCCTCTGAATATCCCCCGTTCACCCAGAATTCAGGCTCCTCCAGATGGATGGCCTCCACGCCGGCATCAACGGCAATGCGTATTCGATCTGCTATATAGCGGCCGAAGGAAATCGTGGGCACCATGTAAGGAATAACCGGCTGATCGCCGTGAAGGATCATCTCCCCGTGACGGTCCATTTGGGCTTCATCCCAATGCGAACGGCCATCAACCTCGCCATCCAGGTAGCTGTTGTATGTTCCCCAAGCGACTCCTGTCATCAGATGGACGACGTATCCTTTTTCCTTCCATGTCTGAATACGTTCCGGCATCGTATCATCAATCCCGTAGACCATCACAAAGTCGGTCTGCAGATCATAATCGGGATGATACGCAGCCGATTCCTGAAATCCGGTCCGTTCTTCCTTTCGATCTCTTGTCACATGCTTAGCCTCCCTGCTCGTGTTGGATATGGGTTGCATGTATGATTATCCATCATTTTCTAGAATATAATATATAATATTAATATATTCAATATGTTTTTTATATCAGCATGAAAAAAGCCTTCTCCGCTTTTATACGGAAAAGGCTGTTCTTCTTCGAGCATATCAGGTTTTGGGAACGGTCCCCGAGGTTTGACGTATCACCAGTTCGGGTTCGATCAACACTTTGCTGTAACTCTTCATTTCTCCTTGGTCACGCAATATGTCCAGCAGCTTGCTGGCCGCCCGGTATCCCATATCCCGCTCGAATTGCTTAACATGTGTAAAGATGCTGAATTCCTCCACGATGGAAGTGGGGTCATCGAAGCTTACAATCGATACATCTTCCGGTACGCGTAGTCCCGCTTGCTTCGCCATCTGATAGATCTGCACACCCAATCTTCCGTTAAGCGATATGTATGCCGTCACCATTCTGTTTCGGATATAGCGGTATAAGGGGTGGGCTTCCGCATCCTTCAGCACGCTGAGCGGCTTGAAGTCCGTAATCATATGAGCTGGATTGATTAGCGCGCCCTTGTCTTTCAATCCGTCCATATACCCTTCGATCCGCTCCTGTACCGTGACGGTTTGAAGCGGAGAATCCGAGCAGATGGCAATATCCCGGTGACCAAGCTCCCACAGATGCTCAACCGCGAGCCTTGTGCCGATTCTTCCATCGGCCGCAATATAATGTGTCTCGACTCCGGGCAAATACCGGTCCATGAGTATAAACGGAAAACCGGATAACTTCATGCCGAGTATCTCTTCGTTATAATTCTCCTCATCAACCGGGAAGATAAGCAGTCCTTCTGCGCCCAGCGCTTTCAGTTCTTTAATGGCGTTCTTTTCCTTATCAAGCTTCCCGTCGGTCAACATGATCATGCTGCGATAGCCTTTCTCATTCAGAGCTTGCTCAATGCCATCGATGAGCCTGATGGCAAAATAATCATGGATGGTCGGCATAATCACGCCAACCAATCCGGTTGTTGTTCCTTCCCTCCCCTTAATCGCAACCACGGCCGTTGATGTCGCCGGCGGGATATCCGCTTCTTCCGCTACAAAACTGCCTTTGCCCGGTACGCGGGCAATCAATTTTTCATTCGCTAATCCCGTTAAGGCATTCGCCACCGTGATTTTACTGACATGGAACTGATCCATCAGTTCCTTCTCTGTCGGTATGCGATCACCGGGCTTCATATTTTCTGATGCTATAACGTGTCTGATATAGTCCTGGATTTGTTGATACAACGGAATACGATCATTTGCACTCATTCTAATCACATCACCAATTCATTCATAATATTTGAAATATATAATATATCCTTACACATACAAGCGCAATAAACAAGCGTGAGCATATCCGCATTTAGAAACGTCATAACCTCGTTATCATCCTCTTTTTTATAAATGACTGATTCCCAAGAACGGTAGGAAGTTTTGTCGAATCCCTTGAAAAGTTATATTTGTATATATTTAATATGTGTTGTGATGCGATGTGTTACATGGCCAACCGGCCGCAAAAGGAGGACAGATGTTGCAGATACACACGCTCCAATTTTGAACCATAACAAGGAGTGAATTCGCCATGGCTCGTAGATTCACGCTTCTCTGTTTAGCCTTCCTCTGCGCTTTTTCTTTAACAGCTGGCGCAGCCTACGCTTCCGATGCGGATGTACAATCCGCTAAACCTGACGGCTCCACAAAACGCGAACTGCCAAGTTTCAAGAAGCCGAAGCATCTGGACGTTGCCGATATTTATGATGCGCCAGGTGATGTCAAATTGCTGCTAGGAACCTTGCAGGGAATCGTTAACAGGGAACAACCCCGAATCTATCTGATTGAATCCCAGGAAGAAGGCAAATGGACCTGGCTTGAGGATATGGACGTGCCTTACACGCTTCATCCAGATTATTGGGAAGTGTTCTCTGCTTATCGCAGCGAAGCCAAAGGCATGATTGTATATGATCCTGAGGTACCTGATACGATTAATGTCGCTACCACGCTCGCAGGACTGAAGAATGCCGTGGTTGCCAGCCCGGAGCTGGCCGTCAAATTGTCCAAAGCTCCGTATAAACTGAAGATCCTTGATGATCTGCGAGGTCAATTCGATAATCGGATTGACGCTTACACCTGGCAGTATGAGAACCTGTGGAAGCAGACGACACATCAGATGTTAATCGGACTTGATCCGGATACAGCGATTCGCATTCCTCCAGGTCTTCCTGAATCATTTGTTACGATTGCCGAGGAGAAGGAGCAGGTTCGGGATGCAAGCAATCGGAATACGTATTCTCTCGACCTGTCCTCTCACCTGGGAACATCAGCAGTTTATCTTCGCTTTGATGATGCCTTCACCCAGGATGGTTGGGGGCCTGCGGTACACGAAGTAACGGTCAAAGCTGACGGCACAGAGATTGCGCACTTCATTGCGGGAACCCCGGAAGAAGAAGCCTATCTCTATGACAGACAGAATTCCAAATTTGCCGAAGGTCAAGGCGGTCACCGCTTCGCCGACAACGGCAATTATTTTGTATATAAATTCTCCCCTCCTGCCGGAACGAAGAGCTTGACCGCCGAAGTGGATATGTGGAACCAGTACAAGGTTTCAGCCGGGAATATTCAGCCACCCTCTGCCGAGCAGCGTGAACCTTATGCGTATTTAAGAGATTACGCTGTCGCCAATAAAGCAATGGTATTCTGGCTGGATTCCAACGTGCCTGAGCAGAAAGCGCTCTTCGAGAAAATCATGTCTGATGTCAAACCGGGTACCCCTTATCTCGGCTGGTTCAGCAATGATGTAGAAGGCGAGTTCAGCTCGGTCGAGATTGCGTCCCGTTATGGCGTTTATGTTCTGGCGGCGGATTGGTTCAGCAATCTGACTGTTTTCTCGGGAACCAAGCCGAATTTCAAATTGGCGAAAACGCCTCCCAGGCCCGCCCTTGAGAACAAAATCTATGTGACCTATACCTTTACCGAAGGCGATAATTTTCAGTATAATCAGCATCGCATGCGCGTGATGTGGGATGATCCGGCCAGAGGCAAAGTTCCGATTAACTGGACTTCCAGCCCGCTGCTCTACGAGGGTGCCCCTGCGATATTGAATTATTATCTGAACACGGCAACCGAGAACGATCTGCTGATTGCAGGACCTTCCGGTGCCGGCTACTTCTATCCGGGTCCGTGGCCTGATGCAAGCTTCCGGCCATTCCTGCAGCAGACAGAACAATATTTGAAAAAGACAGGAATGACGATCCCTTACGTGCTGAATCGGGTTGACGGTCAGAACATCCCGCTCACCCCGTTTAAAGCATCCGCTTACGAGAAGGATTATAAGGCGCCCGGACTTTTCATTAGCTATGAAGACAACTATGGCATAGAAATCCTTGGCGGGAGCATGCCCGTCTCTACGATTCGCGGCATTAGCACGGCGCAAGACGGATTAAAGGTCCTTCAAGAAGCGAAAGCGAATTGGGACGGCAAATCGCCGCTGTTTATTTCCTTCGGCTTGCTCGCATGGAGCATGACCCCATCCGATGCACTGGCGCTTACCGAGCAGCTCGGAACGGATTTCAAAGTGGTCCGTGCCGATCATTATTTCTCCTTAATACGAGAAAGCTACAACTTGCCCGCTGCCAAGTAGATAATGGCTTACTAGCACTCAGGAAAATTCATAGAGGCGTCCTAACCTGAGAAATCGGGTTACGACGCCTTTTGTACATGGTGCTTATTACGATACACACCTGCCAAACATGATGGCAACGGCATTTTCGGATATATACTTAATATCATTAATTACATTTAATTAATCACGTTAACTATAAATGTTTAATCGCATTAATTATAATATTTAATTACATTAACTATTGATGTAATGTCCTCCTTAATAGTATGATTCCATCCATTCAGTGCCCTTTCTGATGGAACTGTGATCTGGTTTGAGATGCTCAATGTACAGGCGCGATGCAAGCGTGCCTGTTTCTTTTTTTGCCCAGCCAGGTTGTAGCCCATGATTCCAATAATTATTTCTTGGGTAATCGCAAAAACCACACACATTCGACATAAGACATGTCGTTGCTCAGAAATGAACCATCCGTCATATTCACTGAGCAAGCAGATACTGGTTCGTATTGGATCTCATACCTGTCGTGATAAGAATACTCATCCAGCGTAGCGTACATAAATTTCAGCAAATGGTAAATACTCACTGTATTGAATTAGCATGTATTCCCCCATATGGAGACTAGTATAATGCCCACTAGCAAAAAGATATCCATCATTGACGTTTTCTTTATCATGCTGCTTTCCTTAGGGATTACCAACCATGTCATCTTGATCCCGCTGCTGCTGCAAGCCGCAAGCCGCGATGCATGGATGGGCACGATTGTGACCATGATTCTTCACATCGGCTGGGTGTATATTCTCTACTTCATCATGAAGCGAACCCACAACCAATCCATATTTGCCTGGTTTCAAGAGCATTTTGGTAAGACGGTTGGCCGAATATTCATTACCATCTCGAGCTTCTACTTTTTTGTGATGGCGATGGTCATATTAAGAGAAACCACAACGTGGATCAGGGTCACATACTTGCCTCAAACTCCCAAAACGGTTGTTTCGTTGGTCCTTGTACTGTTATGTGTATATGTGGCCTATAACGGAATTCGTTCGATAGCCATCATATCCGGAATTCTGCTGCCCTTCGTATGGTTATTGGGACATTTTGTGGCTGTATCCAATCTGGAGTACAAAGATTATTCCTTGTTAACGCCGCTATTTGTCGAGGGCTATACTCCCACGCTGAACAGCATGGTCATTGCGGCAGCCGGCTTTATGGAGATGATTGTCCTGATTTTCTTTCAGCATCATATGAAACGCAGGATGAATTATTTTTATATCGTGTTACTGTCACTGCTGTTAGGTGGATTAACACTCGGCCCGTTAATGGGAGCGATCGCCACATTTGGACCAATTCCTGCCATGCAGGCACGCTATCCGGCATACGATCAGTGGATGCTCGTCACGATCACGAAATATATAACGCATGTCGACTTCTTGGCATTGTATCAGTGGATCTCGGGTACACTCATCCGAATCTCCCTGTTTCTGTTCATTATCACCGACGGCATGGATCTCAAGAAGCCAAAACACCGGGCTTGGACGTTGTTAGTGCTCGGGGTTATCCTATCCATACTGACTCTGAATTCTACAATTGATAGACAGATCGAATTATTCGTCCTGGGAAAATATTCGCTGGCTTTCCTCTGTTTCGTTGCATCCTTAACGCTAGTCATTGCTGTCGCTGTTTCATTTAAAGCTAAGAACAAGGGAGGTCAGAAAACATGAAGCACCATAGAATCCGAAATCGAATGCTCCAGCGTCAACCTAAAGCAAGCGGAGAAGAAGTGAAATCAGCTCCAGAAGCGACAGCAGATGAGGAAAAAGCTGATCTGGAATCATTGAATGAAGAATCTTTGCGTGCCATGTTTTCCTCTTCCGCCGATGTCATCATCACCTCATACCCCGGTAAGGACAAAGGAGCGGTTCCTGTTCTCCTCCTCTATTGCGAAGGAATGATCAATTCGATGGTCCTTACGCAGTATGTACTCCCGAATCTGGAGCATAAGCTGGGGGACTCATCGGAGTGGGATGAGCTTTCCAACATGCTGGATAAGTCGATGGAATGGAACCGGGTGGAGCAGCATGTCGAAGTGATGAAGCAATTGTTTGCGGGACGTCTGATTCTGTTCTTTTCAACCCATCAATGTTTTTACTCCATCGACATTGCCAAGATGCCGAAGAGACAGCCGGAGGAGTCCAACACTGAGGTCGCCATCAAGGGTGCGCGGGACGGGTTTACCGAAGATATTAGCACCAATGTGGCACTCATCCGCAAAAGGCTGCGCACCGCCTCGCTGCATCATGAGCGGTCGGTCGTCGGGGTCCGCAGTCAAACCAAAGTATCGCTCCTTTATATTTCCGATATTGTGCGTCCGGAGTTTATCCAGGAAGCCAAGAAACGCCTGGATGAACTTAAAGTCGATGCTCTGGTCACCAGCGGTCAGTTGGAGGAAGGCATCTGTAAGTCATCACTGTCCCTGTTTCCGCTCGTTGATTATATCGGAAGACCCGATTTCGTGGTTGAATGCTTGCTTCGCGGGCGATTTGTTTTTTTGGTTGACGGGTCGCCGATGGCCATCATCGGTCCGTGTAATCTCATTGAGCTGTTAAAATCCCCCGAAGATTCGTATTTCCCGTTTTATTTTGTCACATTCGAACGGTTGCTTCGGTTATTCGGTCTGCTCATCGCCATATTCCTGCCTGGTTTTTGGATCGCATTGACCAGTTATAACATGGACCAGCTGCCTTTCCCGCTACTTGCTACGGTAACCAATTCCAGATTCGGCCTCCCCTTCTCCGGCCCTATGGAAATATTGATTATGCTGGGCATGTTCGAGCTGTTCCGGGAAGCGGGAATCCGCCTCCCCAAGGCGGTCGGACAGACAATTGCCGTTCTTGGAGGGTTGATTATTGGTGACGCTGCAATACGGGCGGGTCTTACATCACCTACGATGCTTGTCGTTTCAGCCACGACTGCCGTCGCTACGTTTACCTTGGTCAATCAGACGCTAAGCGGAACCGTTAGTGTCATTCGACTGTACGTGCTTGCATGGTCCTCTTTGCTCGGGACGCTCGGTTTTTTCATAGGGATGATGAGCATCATCGCTTATCTCTCCGTATTGGAATCCTTTGGCCTTCCGTATCTTGCCCCCTTGTCACCGTTAACGCCGAAGGATGTGGTAAGCGCCATTCTTAAGAAGCCTTGGTTTTATAGCAAGAGGAGACCTGAAATGCTTAATCCGATAGATGGTACATCGAAAGAAGGGGATGGATCATGAGATGACGACCTGTATCCGCTTCTTAGTAAAAATCATGTTGGTCCTCCTAACGTTAAACGTCCTCTCCGGTTGCTGGGACATCAAAGAAATTCAGGACATGAATTATATTACGGCCATTGGCATCGATTATGAGGATGGGCATTTCGTTGTGTATACCCAGATGGCGGATTTCACGTCCGTTGCCAAGACAGAGACCGGAAACTCCGGGAAACCCGCACAAGTTTGGACCTCCACGTCGCGAGGCAAAACCTTGGATATGGCCATCAATCAACTGTACGATACCGCTCAGCAGCGGACCATCTGGAGTCACATTTCCAGTATCATTATCAGTGAAAAAGTACTGAAAACCCAGATCATTTCGCAACTCGATACCATCGCCCGGTATCAGGAAGTCCGTCTGACACCGTGGGTGTTCGGGACTCGGGAGTCCATTGAGGATCTCTTGACGGCACCGGCATTTTTCAATCTCTCCCCCTTGAGCACGTTGTCCCATGAACCATTGGAGGAGTATAAACAGAAATCGTATATCGTTCCCCTTCGGTACTTCGATTTTTTGGCTGTCATGACCGAGCCTGCCTGCACGGCCTTGCTTCCTAACCTTACCGTGGATCAGAAAACCTGGGAGAAGGACAGAAAACCTAATCCCAAATTGCGTGTTGACGGTGTATTTACCATCGTCAAGGACACCATGAGTGCGATCTTGACCAACGATAAACTTAACGGATTACGCTGGGTACAGGCCAACACGAAACGTTCACCCGTTCTGATCATGAATGATGAAGACTATGCTGGAGTCGTGGTTCTTCAATCGCCCAAGATTCGCAAGGAGTTAAAGATCGTAAATGGGGAGCCTAAATACGAACTCCATGTTAAATTAGACGGAAACGTCGTTGAAGCGCTTGTCGATTTCACCAAGAGCGACTATGAACGGGAAGCCGCAAAGATTGTAAGGCAAGAGATCATCGATACCTTCAGAAATGGGCTGAAAGCGAAAACTGACATTTATAGCCTTGAGCACATTCTGTTTAAACGAGAACCGGGTCTGTGGAAAAAACTGAAGCAAACCTCGCCTCTCATTATAGATGAGGACTCATTGGCTGTCGTTCAAGTTGATATTCATTTGGACCATGTCGGCATGAAACTGCTGCCGCGTCGGGATTAGGGTCGCCTGAGTTTTACAGCAAAACAAAAAAAGACCAGCCATATTCAGCATCGTGAACTGCACCCCATTTGTTAGACATATC
>NZ_ADHJ01000032.1:0-408 GCF_000193415.1 Paenibacillus vortex V453 | reverse complement strand
GGTGGGTGAGTATATTGGATGATTCTGTTTTAGATTTTTATAATGACCTAACAGAAGATTACCATCTTATTTTCGTTGATTGGCATCATGCCATTTCTTGGCAAGGAGAGGTTCTAAGCAAATTCATTCATTCAAAACTAGCGAGTCTTAGCAAAGATGGTGCCTCGCTTTTAGACTGTTCCTGTGGTATCGGTACACAAGCAATAGGGTTGGCTAATCACGGATTTAAAGTAACGGGTACTGATTTAAGCCCAGCTTCTATTGAAAGAGCAACAAAAGAGGCAGAATCTTTCGGGGTTAAAATAAACTTTGGGGTAGCTGATTTTCGTTCATTAGAGAAAGATGTTTCCGGAGTTTATGATGTTGTTCTTTCCGCAGATAATGCAGTCCCACACCTTCTGACAGATA
>NZ_ADHJ01000033.1:0-1003 GCF_000193415.1 Paenibacillus vortex V453 | reverse complement strand
TGTAGAACCTGTAACCCCAGTTATCCCTGTTACTCCTGTTGGACCGGTTACTCCCGTAGGACCAGTCAAGCCTGTTACTCCTGCCGAACCTGTTCCCCCTGTTGCTCCTGTTGCGCCGGTTACTCCGGTGACTCCTATCGCGCCCGTGGCGCCCGTAGATCCTGTTGAACCCGTTGCTCCTATTGCTCCTGTAACACCGGTTGGGCCAGTTACTCCCGTTGCCCCTGTGGAACCGGTGGTTCCTGTTGGACCAGTTAATCCCGTAAATCCTGTGGATCCGGTGACTCCAGTAGCTCCGATTGCTCCGGTTGAACCCGTGTTACCAGTTACACCAATCGGGCCTGTCGCTCCTGTTAAACCAGTTGGACCGGTTGCTCCCGTAACTCCGGTGGCTCCGGTCGGGCCAGTTGAACCTGTAACGCCTGTTACACCCGTTGACCCGGTCGAGCCTGTGGATCCTGTAACACCGGTTGCCCCCGTGTTACCAGTAACACCGATCGGCCCCGTTGGCCCGGTTGCTCCGGTCGGACCTATGACTCCTGTTGGTCCTGTGACACCAGTACTTCCTGTTATACCTGTTACGCCGGCGGCACCTGTCGGGCCTGTAAAACCTGTAACGCCGGTTACCCCCGTTGAACCCGTAGCTCCGATTGCTCCTGTAGCTCCGGTTGGCCCAATTGCCCCTGTTGCACCAATCGCTCCTGTAGCTCCCGTTGGGCCGGTTAACCCCATAACTCCGGTGGCACCAGTCGAGCCTGTGGCTCCCGTAACACCTGCTGCTCCTGTTGCCCCTACTGCTCCGGTTGGTCCCGTCGAACCCGTCACGCCTGCTATTCCGGTTCCTCCAGTCGGACCGGTGGCTCCCGTTGGACCGGTCAAACCAGTCGGGCCTGTGGCTCCGGTTGCACCTGATACTCCCGTGTTACCAGTTACACCGATTGTTCCCGTTGGACCGGTGGCACCTGTCGCTCCAGTAGATCCCGTTAAACCCATGATTCCTGTT
>NZ_ADHJ01000034.1:0-40159 GCF_000193415.1 Paenibacillus vortex V453 | reverse complement strand
AACCGTGTCTAACTTTTGGGGGTCACTTCAAATTAGCGACTTTCAACGGGATCATGTTCTTGTCTCACGACATCTCAGCAAAGGACAAGAACTTGGTCCCTTAAAACAGAAAACTTGAATTGTTTGATTCTGCCTGTCAGCTTAAAAAATTCCAATCGACAATAAGAAGTATGTTCTTGTCCTTTTCGGCAATAGTACAATGTTCTTCCACTCTCTACCGGAAAGACAGGCCGTATGTACGGCCCTGTAAGTGCTTCAACACTTCCCGAAATCACTCTTCACGATATATCACACGGCTTGCAGCAGTAACTATGATTGAATAAGCCAATCTGTTTCTAACGCATTCCAGTTTGGCGTAGGAACATCCGACCTTTCCCTCAATTCGGCAAAGTCCTCATTCAAGGCTGTGAGCTCAACAGCTGTCCCATCAATCAACCCGCTAACCGGAAGCATGAAGAAAATCTTCAACGCCCAGCGGATTAAGTTTGGATAGCCGGTAATCCAAGACGCCTGCTTCGCAGGGGTTAACGGGTACCCCAATGATTCAAGTACACGGAAGCCCTCTCCCATCGCCGCCACTAACTGACGCATTCGCCTGTCGTCACGGACAACCTGTCTCATCTGGAAGCTATGGAACAGAATGACCATGTTCATGGGCACGACCAGCACCATGTGGTTTTTCAGCCAGGCATCGATCTGATCATGGTAACTGAGCTTGTACTTGGTTGGCATGAATGCCTGCTCCAGCAGGGAGCGAAACGGAACGTGACCGTCCAGACCCCCGATGACCATCTCCCCATGGCCGCCACGAATGCAAATGACTCGCCCGTCGGTACGTGTACCTGCGGTAGCTTGGAATCCAAAAGCAACCTGTTTAGGCGACTTTCCATGTTTACTCAAATGGTCCTGCATGGCGTAGGTATTCATATTGTTGCCGACCAATACGATATGACGGCTAACGTTTTCTGCGAGGATCGGTAGCACAGCCCCGAAATCTGAATATTTCATCATGACGAAGATCAAGTCATACGCGTCACCTGACTCTAGTCTACGAATTACACGAACCCGATCAACAGTTGTCTTGCGCTGAAGGTAATGCCGAATGACCAGTCCCTCTTTTTCCAGTTCCTCCGCTCGCTTTCCTCTTGCCAACACAGTCACGTCATGACCGCCCTTTACTAGGACATGTGCCAGATAGCTTCCCTGCACACCTGCACCGTACACAAGTATATTCAATATTTATCCCTCCTTTTATAATTAACAGTTGTTGTATATATAACATCTGTGTATTACAATCAAGATATCATTGGAACGGATGCAGGTGCAATGGCTAATTGCTTTCGTTTCTGTTGAGAAATGAACAACGAATGCTGGATGTGTTCAGGAAAGAGGGGAAAAGCATGGATCGGCGCATCGTGCGATCAAGACAAATGATTATGCAAGCGTTCATTGGGCTGTTGGGAGAGCAGGAATTTGAGAGGGTCACCATTCAAGGTATTGCGGATCGGGCCAATGTCAACCGCGGAACGATCTATTTGCATTTTACAGACAAATATGACCTTCTGGAACAGAGCGTGGAAACGTATCTGATGATGCTTGCTGACAGTTGTATGCCGGAGGATGGGCCAACCAATGAACTGTCCCGGGACCTGCTGATTCGTGCGTTCACGTATCTGAAAAAGCATGCAGAAATCTATGGCGTTTTGATTACCAATAAAGGTATTCCGACGTTCAGACACCGTATGACACAGATGATTGAAGCGAATATTACCTTGGTGGTAAACCAAATGAAGCTAGAAACCGGTATCCACAAGGATGTATTGGCGCAATTCTTATCCGTTTCCATTACGGGGTTGATTGAGTGGTGGGTCGTCCAATCTATGCCATATACGCCAGAAGAGATGGTTGAACAGATGGCTAGAATTTTGGAAGCAAGGCTGCAGCTATGGTAAACGAATTAAATTTGAAGTGTGATACCTGCATAAAAGTTTTGAAATCAATTTAATATTTACATTTTCAAACGGGTTTACAGCCAGTTGAAATACTTCCGAGGACTGAAGTTTTTTGATCCTAATCCAGTCACTCAAAAGAGCCCCACCTTTCCCAGTGTAGATATTTATCAAATCGGCAATAGTACCATATTCTTGTCCATATTCTGCAATCGGTACAAGTTCTTGTCTTTGGCTCAGGACAAAAACTTGTACCGATAAAACAAAAAAGTCGCTAAAAAAGCGACTCTCAATGGGACTACGTTCTTGTCCCCCGACACCTCAAAATCAGTAGCATAGTTTCCTGGATTTCCGCTGTCCGTCCAAAAAGCTGCCACCTCTTTCCCCTCGACACCCACCTGCTCTAAAAGAACGCATCATAAAAAACCTCCATAAATAGATACTGCCCCAGTTGTAAATAGCCGGGGCAGATGACCAAATTATATTATCCCACTTGTGAAGTTGGACGGACAATCATTTCGTTAATTGCTACATCTGCCGGTTGTTCGATGGCAAACGCGATTGTACGCGCAATATTAGGAGCATCGACAGCGACTTGATAAAAATCATTCAAGCCAGCTTTCATTTCTGTATCCGAAGTTGTTTCCAACAGTTCGCTGCTGACCGCTCCTGGAGAAATATTGGTTACCCGGATATTCGTACCGCTCATGGCTTCCTCTTGACGCAGCCCTTCCGAAATGGCTCTTACCGCATGTTTTGTACCGCAGTACACCGTTCCGCCCGGATAAATATTATGGCCGGCAACGGAAGAAAGATTGATGATATGGCCGGATTTGCGTTCTCTCATCGAAGGAAGAACTGCGCCGATAGCGTACAGAACACCTCTAATATTAACGTCGATCATCTGATCCCATTCTTCAATTTTTTTTCTTGAACATAAAGGCTTGCGGCATAATTCCGGCATTATTGACCAAAACATCAATTTGTCCAAATTCTTTAAGCGCATATGCAGCCAATTCTTCCATTTGTTCATGGGAAGTCACGTCCGAGACTTTGTAGACCGCTTGACCGCCGTTTTTTTGAACTTCTTCTTGCAGGCTTTTTAGACGATCTTCGCGACGAGCTGCCAGCACAAGCTTTGCCCCTTTAGAAGCCAGCTCTTTTGCTGTCGCTTCCCCTATCCCGCTAGATGCGCCTGTAATAATAACAATTTTATTCTGAATATTCGACATGTACGTATACATCCTTTCGGTCTGATGAATATTATTCTTCTTTTGCAAAACAGTTCCTTTGCAACCTGGATGGACAGACAAAGCCTTCGGCCATCCTGTCTGTATAGAAAGCAAGATGTGTATTGACTCCGATCAGTTCTTCTTCCGAAACGCCAACGATAAGCCGGTTAGGTTCCCAGCCCCCTAAAATGTATCCCATCTCCTTTTTCCGCCCAAAGATGAACGAAGTGACGATAATGAAACTTGTTAAATTAATGGGCTTGTGTCTATAATTATAAACTGATACAACAACCATGCAATTGTTAGATTAACGCGATTTGTTAATTAGTGAACAACTACCTGCGAATTGTATATTATCTTCAGAAAGTTTGGTGACTCTCCATGCCTAAAGTGGACCGTAGAATACTTAAAACACAAGAAGCGCTTAAAAAAGCTGTAATTGAATTGATGTCTAAAAAAAATTTCGATGATATTACGATACAGGAAATTTCCGACACAGCAAATTTAAGTCGGGGAACGATATATCTACATTATTTAGATAAATATGACTTGTTGGATAAACTCATCGAATCGCATATTGACGAACTTAGGGAATTCTGTAAAGAAGCAGCCGAAATGGATTATGTAGAAGGAACCATGATTTGGACAGAGTATTTCGAGAAAAACTTTTCATTTTTTTCGATGATGTTAGTCAGTAGAGGGGCACCCTTTTTCCGTAAACGATTCCTTGACTTTCTGATCGAAGAATTTAGAAAAGACGTAGATATAACCAAAGGCAAAAATGAAGAAATTGAGGAAGAAATCCTCGTCAGATTCGTGGCTTCTGCCCAAGTAGGGATTATTGAGTGGTGGTTTACTAATGATAAACCAGTTACACATGATAAACTTGCTGAACAACTGGGAACATTGTTAGAGAGGAATCTATGATTTTAGTTTGGTTGTAGTAGTGCGCCTCTGACCGACTTAGCTCGGTCAGAGGCGCTGAAACAGATAAAATAAGACAAAGCAGCTCCTAACAATATTGTGTCTAACTTTTTTGGGTCATATCATTCTACACTCACATGCGGCATACTTACTTAAATGATAATTTTGATAATTAGTCTCATTTAAAAAATCAAAAATAATAGATAACATTCCCATAAGAATTATTCCCCAGTGTAACGTACTGAAATATTAGCAAAACTTGATGAACTATTGAAATACTTGCTTCGTTTCTTTTTCGATTACATTTTCTATGAAATATCAAAAATGCAAAAATCAATTAGGATACAAGAGAAAATGCCCGACCAACACGGACTCCTCAGATTAAACACCCTCATATTGAGTTTACTTTAATTAAATTTCTTTTTAACAAAGTCAATGAGCTTGGACTTTAATGCATCACCATGCTCTCCCTTATGGTACATATCTGTTCCATGATAACCACTCTCATCCACAATTAGCTCTTTATCTGTTGCTCCGGATGCTTGATATAATTTGCGCACTTCTTTTTCAATTGAGCCTCCATAATCACCAGGTGAAAAAACAAACAAGGATGGCGCTTTAATCTTTTTGACACTTGGAATTGCATCATGGGGCCCGCATTGTGCAGGAGAAGAAAGAATAATTAGCCCCTCAATAGGCAGCTCTTGACGAACGCCTGCAATGATTGCTGTACTACCGCCACATGATGCTCCTGCCAAAAATACTTTCTTTGCACCCAATCGTTTGAGTTCGCTTAAGGCTGCATCTGCATCACGATCTATATGTTGAATATCCTCTTGAATATCCTGTGAGGCACCGTGATTACGATATTCAGGAATAACAACCAGGTATCCACTCTCAGCCAATTCATTTCCCATGTCAAGAAAAGAGCAAATGTTATAGCCTTGCTCGTGTGCAAGCAGGACTCCTTTATCTCCGCTACCAAGCACAAGTGCCGACAGATACACCCCATCGCTGGTTGTCAATGTAGTTGCTTTATCGCGCAGCTCATCAGGAACACAACTATTCACAAGATGCCCGTTAGAAGACTTCACCGTACGGTCCGGCCAGGCAGGATCATACTCAACCGGTGGGTTTGATGGTATGTTCGTCACTTCGGGTGTTTCATTCCTTGTCTCGATTGTGGGGGATGTATTTTGAGGTAGATTCGTTGAAGAATGATCTTCATTTGACGATACAGGCATTTTTGCGGAGCATCCTGTAATGGTTACTAACAAAATGAGCAGTACAAATATCATTTTTATTCCTTTAAAAGGTACGTTCATTGATTTTCTATACCTCCAACTTTCACTGAATTTACAACAAAGTGTTCTATTATCACTTTGAATTAACGTATGGCTTTGATTGTTTTTTTTCTTGGAATCCTCTACCTTTGTCACTTGCCTTGTTTTCCAGCTTCGTCACTCTACACGTTCTAGAGTCTGGGAATGAACATCTTTTCATTTGACGAAGAAATCGATTGATCTGATGAGTATCCTCCTAGAGCGAGCCCTGTTAAAAGCGTTACTACTGAAACCAAAACGATTGGAATATTTTTTTCTTCATTTTTTGTACCTCCGTGTACTTCCATTTTTCTTCTCCAAAACAATACGAAAATCAATTTTTAGTTTCATATATTTAATATAGTCCAGAGATATCATCATTTATTGAACAAATTGTCTCCGAGTTTCAATCCGTTAGATATTACGGCAATCGGTACAAGTTCTTGTCATTGGCTCGGGACAAGAACTTGTACCGATAAAACAAAAAAGCCGCTAAAATAGCGACTTTCAATGGAACTATGTTCTTGTCCACAGACACTTATACTTAGCTTTCTCAATGATAGTGAAAATAGAATTTCAGCATTTCTTGCTGTTTATAAGGAAACAACGGAGCTGCCATTGAAGTTCACCTAGCGACTTATAACTATTATTCAAAAACGTGAAATAAATATGTTCCCCTGGTGCTACAAGATCCAGTTGTTCATTTGAGTTAGAAAACCCCAGCTAAATTTTTTGTGGTATTCACAGCACCTACTTGGATGACTTCCTTATAAGCACCAGGGTAACTATACTTTGGAGTGACCTGTCCATCACCGTCATTTCCGGAAGCAGCTACAACCGATATATTATGTGCTAACGCATTATGTTCTTGTCCTCCGACAAAAAATACGAGAGCTAACTAGGTATGATACAAACGTTAGTTCCTCTAAGCCTGGAAGGTATAAAGCCCTCATTCACGTTCACGCTGTCAATTGGCTATCGCGTGGCTCATAGACGTTCAGGAACTAATATTAACATTTATTAAAGTCTTCCCGATATGACCATCTATTAAAGCCGAATTCTGGGTCCCAGGTGTCCCATGTTTCACTTTCTGTGGAAATAGGACCGAAGTGTGACCTATACCCATTAATAACAATAAGATTGCCAGCGACATCATTACCAACCCCGAATAAATTGAGAGATCCCTCCATGGACTTCCATTGGCTCCATCCGTTGTTAGGTGCTGTTTGTAACATATGCCATCCCCCATTATCGTCGTTATTTGCAAATAGCTCTTGACAACCATTGGAATTTCTTCCTACAAATAATCGAGAACATTTTAAATTCACGTCCCCCCATCCACTCCAGGTACCATTTGGTGCTGTTTGCCAGTTAGACTTTACGGAAAGTATTTTCGTCAATAGTAAACACTTCAAGGCGTCCGACTCGGCTATTTTTACTAACTGCTATTGTATCTAGATATTTATCTTTGATTAATTTTATATCCCCTAGAGAACCCCATTGACTCCATCCACCATTAAAGTCTGTCTGCCAAATATGCCATAATGTATTATCTTCAGCTTTACGCCCGAATACTTCAATACGTCCATCGGCATTTTTACCAACAGCTATGCTTTGGAGACTTATTCCCTCATCCAAGGCTGACCAACCTTTCCAGCCACCATTTGGTTCTGTTTGATAGTTGTGATGAAGATTTGCACCCCAGACACTGATTGCGAATAGTTCAATACGTCCATCTTGGTTTGTCTCAACTCTGAAATCGGCATATTCTCCATTAAGTGACGACCAATCTTTAATCCACCCACCATTAGGTTCTGTCTGCCACTTATGCTTGATAGTATAGTTATCAGGATCATGGCCAAACACTACAAGACGTCCATCCGAGTATTTCGACACTGCCAAAATAGCGACAGCATCTTCACCCAAACAACCCCAATCCGACCAATTATCTGGATTTAACCAGTCAGCGCCTGGTGATAGTAACCATCTGTGCCGAACTTTATAATCCTCACCAATCATGAATACTTCTGGACGTCCGTCCTGATTGGTAACAATAATAGGATTTCTCAGTGGAGGAAATCTTCTGGCTGTAAATGACATTCGATCACCTCATGAATTTAATTTATTTCATGGATATTTTTCCAAATAAGTGCGATTATTATCCTTGAAATTTTTGACACGGTGACCGTGCTGAGTACTGAGAGACCTTAATGCCCGTGACCCAGTCTAATACTTAATTTAGGATTTGCAGGAGCTATTATTAATGTGCGAATCTCATGCTCCTTCAAGTAGTTCATTGAGCTTGGCTTCATTTTCACGCCAGCTATAGTCGGTCTGCCAGTACTCCGTAAGATTTTTAAGATAATTCACCGCTAGCCCACGGTTCCACCCGCCCCCGGGCAATTGGGCCGGCCAACGCGTACGGAGAAGTCGTTCTCGCAAGTCTTCAAGGTCTTCCTGGGGAATTGCGATACGGAACGGGCGGATCTCATTTGGCGTAGCTCCGGAGTCCCGCTCATGCCATGCAATCAGTAGTCCCAATTCAGCAAGTCTTGCAGAAATTCCCGTGCGAAGGCCAGTTGCTCCGGCGTATACTTCTCAAGAAACTTTTTGAAGCGCATTTCGATCTCCTGATGAAGCCGGTCATGAATGCGACAGAGCCGTTCTCCATTTTCCGTTAAGGTGAAATACACTTCCTTTTTGTTATCGGAAAACTGCTGCCGCCGAATCAAATCCAGCTTCAGCAATTTTTTGCTCACTCTTGTGATGGAGCCCTTTGTCAACCCTGTTTTTTCCGAGAGCGCGGTGACGTTAAGCGAGTCTCCGCTTCCTATATTGGCGATCAGATGAATCTCTGACAAGTTCAAATTAAGCTTCATGCCCAGTTCCGCCTCGACACTATTTAATTCTTCGTCGAACCGTATGGCAAATTGGTTATCTCTCCTGTCATGCTGAGTGAGCAATTGAAGGAACAGGGTGTATACCCACTGCTTCGAGAGTTCTTTGTTCTGCATAAGCTATTATGCCTCCTTTATCGTATCCCTCCTATTATACAATAATTGTTTTTAGCAAAACCATTTTATCGGATAGATGGATGAATGCACCAGCGGCTGATTCCTGTCGCGATGACGTTCATCGGGTTCGATTCCGATCGTGAGACCGCCCAAGCGACGTATCCATCCGGGCGAACAAGGACTGTATGGACATCGCTCCAGTCCGGCGCTTCCAATTCTAGCGAAGCGCATACGAGGCAAATACACTTTGCCCCCGCTGCTTCGACCACATCTCTTATCCGATCGTCTTCGGCGAAATGAAGCAGCACGTAAGAGCCGGTGCGAAACAGCTCATAGGCATTGGTATTCCGAAGCGCTCCATCCGCCGAAGACAGCTTCAGCTCCGGTAGCCGGCGTCCGTTGAGCTCGTGCGGCAGATCGTCTGCGGCGGATGCATACTGAATGTTGAAGGCGGAAATTTGGCTCGCCAATTTATAATTAGCCTCCGGGACAAGAAGTAGGTCGGAGAGCATGCAGCGCACATTGATCATGTCCGAAGTGAACGCAGAGCCCATCAGGAAGGTTTGCACTTCGGTATTACGCAGCAGCGCCGTATTGATCGGAAACCGTTCCGATTGGTAACTGTTGAGCAGCCATTCGGGAGCGCGCCCTTTCAGCTCGGCAGCCAGCTTCCAGCCCAAATTCATCGCTTCCTGCAAGCCGACGTTCAGCCCTTGTCCGCCAGCGGGAAAATGAATATGCGCCGCATCGCCTGCGAGGAAGATTCGCCCTTCCCGATAACGCTCCGCCTGACGCGTCGCATTCCCGTAGCGGGACAGCCAGTAAGGGTCGGAAATCCCCAGATCGCTTCCCAACATACGCACCATGGCCGAACGCAGTTCCTCTAGCGTAACCGGTTCCGACTTGGGGACATGGACCCGCTCGGGATCGATTGCCACTATCCGATGCAAGCCGTTCTTCAAGGGTACAACCATGATCTGGCCCTGTTCGTTGAACTGCGAAAAAATGCTCGGCTCGGATAGCTCGGTCAGAACCACATCTCCAAGTATGGCCGTAATCGTCTCGCTTGTACCGACAAACGGAATGCCAGCGTGCTTCCGTACGATGCTTCCGGCCCCGTCGGCACCGACCAAATAGTCCGCTGTCAGTACGAGCTTTCCTTCCGGTCCCACCGCTGTCACTTCTACACCATGTTCATCCTGACTAATAGATTTAACCTCGGTTTCTCGATGAATGCCCACTCCCAGTTCTCGCGCCCAATCCTCCAGCACCTTCTCAGTATCATGTTGGGGAATGAAGAGCGTATAATTGGATGAGGAATCCAACTTGGAGAAATTCAGGCGAGTATCCAGCGCCGCGAAATGTCCGGTGGAGATCGGCTTCCCCGTCTCCAGCAGTTTCGGCTTCAAGCCCCGCATATCCAGAATCTCTAGACTTCGGGGATGAAGCGTCAACGCCCGGGAATACGGCGTCGTCTCTTTCAAACGTTCAAGGACACATACGTTGACTTCGGCGAGCGCGAGCTCGGCTGCAAGCAGCATCCCGACCGGTCCGCCTCCGACAATAATGACTTCGTAATTCATGTTCGTCCCCCCTCCTCGTCTTTAGTTTTGCTGCGGAAGTGCGACAATCGCGTCGACTTCAATGAGCCACTCCGGGAAAGCAATTGCCTGAACCCCCAGAAACGTACTTGCGGTCAAAGGCCATTCGGAACCGAATACCTCGGCTCCCGCTTGAAAAACGATATTTGCCAATTCCGGCCCGTGGTTCACCACATGAATCCTCATTTGGGTGACATGCTCAGCGCTGCCGCCCGCAGCTTCGATGGTCAGCTTCAGATTCATAAATACTTGCCCGTAATCATTAGGCCCAATCAGCTCTCCCTCGGCATTCAAGGCCACCTGGCCGGAGATAAAAGCCAGTTTCGCCGGGGATGTGACGACGATTTGCGAGACCGGTAACGACATCCGTTAGCGTGCCGGGATTGATTTTTTGCATGCTCCACTCCACCTTTTGTTTATATTTATTGTTTTGTGCGAAACAATATATTTTATCGTATCACAGAAGATTTTGTTTCACAACTAATGTTTCCTTCATGCTTACCGCAATTTTTTCCTTGTTTTGGTTAATGATAACGGACGAAATCCAGAGCGAAAGAACTGAATACAATCCCCCGATGGGCCCGACGGAATACATTCCGATCGGGATCTGGACGACCATAACGCCGAAAGCCAAAGAGGCCCACGCTTTTCAGCACGTAGTTCAAAATACCCGTAGATGATGGCTGCTCCATATTTGTACAACATCAAAGAAAAACCTCTAACGAAGTTCGCTCAACAATGAGCGACCGCATTTAGAGGTTGTTTTATCCCAAATCCGAATCATTACTAGAAAACTGTAAACTAAAAGTTGTACCTACACCTTGCTCACTACGGACGCTTACCTGACCCTTATGTTTCTCAACTATGGATTTGACAATGGCTAACCCAAGCCCCGAGCCGGCAATCTCACGAGAGCGAGACTTATCTACACGATAAAAGGGTTCGAATATATTCGGCAATTCATCATCTGCAATGCCCATACCCGTATCGGATATATGGATTAGTATCACCGTCTCAATCATTTCTGAATTTATTTGTATCCTTCCACCCGACCCGTTGTATTTGACTGCATTTTCAATTAAGTTGTACAGGGCTCTATGTATGAGACTTTTATTTCCAATGAATGTATGTTCACAATTTTCAAAAGACACTGCTATGTTTCTTTCATCAATAAATATGCTCAATTCATTTAAAATATCCTCTATTACTTCTTGTAGAGCTATTTCATCTGCAAAATGTTCATTCTTGGTTGAGTTAAGATTTAATAAATCATCTACTACTTTTATAAGTCTTTCTGTACTTTGTTCTGTAATATCGATATTTTCTTTATAATCGTTTACTGATGGCGCTTCATCCATTTTTAAAACTTGAATTCCAGCCTTTATCGTAGTTAGTGGTGTCTTAAGCTCATGGGCTGCATTGGCTGCGAATTGCTTTTGATTTTCGAATGAGCGATTTAATCTATCCAGCATAATGTTAAAGGATTCGGCAAGGCTTCCTACCTCGTCTTTTGAGCTAATAATAATTTTGGTCGAAAGATTATGCTCATTAATTCCCTTAATCATCGTATTTAAAGTGGTCATTGGTTTAAGAGCCTTGCCTAAAATAAAATAAACCATTCCGATACCTATAATCATTATGAGCATCATCCAAATTATACTACGAGCAGCGAAATCTTGTTTTGCCTTTTCTAATGCTGCCATGCGGCCATCATGGGATGGTGCTTTTTCATTTAGACTTCCATTGATATCTTTGCCACCGACTGGGGTTACACTTAATGCAGGAATAGGCGCAATAGAAAAACTGTACCCAAAATTACCGATTGAAATCCCGGTTAAACAAGTGGTGACCAAAATAATAATACAACCTGTGAGCAGCGTTAGTTTGATTTGCAAAGATAACTTATTTAACATTTCCATCAACCTTGCTTTCGGAAATTATATATCCTTGACCACGGATATTTTTAATGAATTCGTCGTTAGCTGAGACAGCACGTATTTTTTTCTTCAATGAATAGATGTGGTATTTCAATGAGTTTGAAAATGAATCCACTTCGCTATCCCAGACATGCTCTATCAATTGCTCTGGGCTAATGACTTTATTTTTATTGAACATAAGATATTCTAATATAGAATACTCTTTTTTGGTTAAATCGAATTTGATGTCATAAATAGCCGCAAATTTTTGCGCTGTATTGACCTTCATATCTCCAAGTGTCAATACAACATCATTTTGAATAAAAGAACGCCTTAGCAGAGAGCGAATTCTTGCCTCGAGCTCATTAAAATCAAATGGTTTCACCAAGTAATCGTTGGCTCCATCGTCAAGCCCCTTAATTATATCTTCTATTTCAGTACGAGCAGACAAAATCAGGATCTTAATTTCATTATTGTTCGACCGGACTCGTCTTAACACTTCGATACCATCGATTTTAGGAAGGTTCAGGTCAAGCACAATCAAGTCATAGTCATAAACCTCATAAAATTCCAGAGCTTCCTCACCATCAGCAGCTAAATCCACAGAGTAATTACATCTTCTCAAGCCCTTTGCTATGATATTTCGAAGTGCAGTTTCATCTTCTACAAGCAGCAATTTCATGAAGTTTCCTCCTCAACAAACCAAACAATGCAATAGCCGCACAAATGAATTGTACGACTATTGGCTGTGCAGTTACAAGATTATGTGCAGGTACAGTTAATTATTGGATGGGCGGCAATGGTGGAACGGCTTGGACTGAAACGGGTCCATCTTCAATGGGTGGCAATGGTGGAACAGCTTCAACTGAAGTGGGTCCATTCTCATCCACACTTCTATCCTGCTGAGCTCCTTCGATGTCACTGGTTATACCCGGCGGACGAGCAGCAGGATATAATTTCTTGGTTACCTCATTGGCTGCAAAAGCTGTTATCGATGTCACTGACATTAAAGCTAATACCAACAAACCGACTGTAGATTTTTTGAAACTCATTCTTAGTTCCTCCTTGTTTAATATGAGTTATCTTGCAACTGCTACCTTAGTATAAAGAATGGAAAGTTAGATTACGGTTAGTTCAAAAAGACGACTCCCCTTCCACATTGTCGTCTTTTTCTTTATTTACGGATCAAGATAAAATCGTCCATCGCCGGCCAATTGTTTGCCACGCATTCGACCACATGCCGAGTTTTTTCAAGTACCCGATAATGTTCTATGCAATAGTTTTCATTTTTTATAATGATATTAGTATTTTAATACTACTTGACATGTGAATAGATTATCGGTATAGTGTGAATCAATTCACACTTCACATTAAGGAGTAATCTATGCCAAAAAATTCTTTCATTCGTTTAGACGAAGCAAGGCGCGAGGAAATATCTAATAACGCTATGCATCTTTTTGTTGATCATCTTTACGAGGATATAACTATGAAGATGGTTTTGGATAGTTTGTCCATGCACCCGGGAACATTTTATCGGTATTTTGAAGACAAAGATGACCTTTATTGTCTCTTAGTACGTAATGTGACCCAGAAAAGAGCTGCGTATTTTAATAACAGTAATGAAGATTCCCTTTACCGGTTTTTCCTTACTGGCTTATTTGGTAACGTTAATGGCACTGTGACTGAGCCATTGAATGAGCTGGAAATCAAACTCACTGAAACATTTTTATACATTCCTGAGAACGTTTTACTTAAAGTATATCTGAATGTGCTAAAGGGCGAGTCTTTCCCCTTGATTAAGGACATTTTGCGCCGAATGAGAGTTGATGGATATCTCCGACCTGATCTTGACGACGACCTGATTTCTTTTATGTTTGAGTCAATGCAGTTTAATTTAGTCATGTTTTATAGGGAGTTCAATATTAAGGACTCTACGCTGCAAAATAAGATTAGCAAGTACTTTACTGACTTTATGAGTCATGGGCTGCTAGAAGATCATAAATATGCTGAAATTGTTAGCGATCTCAAGAAAGCCAAGGAGTAGATATGATTCACTGAAGACAGGATGTAATCGTTTCACAGTTTTGAAAAGCGCTTATAGTGCAATGTATGTATTTCACATTCGCCACTTTTATTAATTAAGGGGGAACAAGAAAATGAAAACCTATGACGCATTTCCAGAACCAATTGGCGGTTATACTGTCGGTCGAACCCAGATGGATTTTGAGTACACGGCATCAGATCACTCAAAAAGAGAACTGACGGCGTTTGTGTACTATCCGTCCGACAGTAGCGAAGGTAAGACTACATCAACGTACATGTTTCCTGAAGTCTACGAGATGTTTAATGAGCAGCCACTTGTCACTGCGTTGAAGGATGTTTTCTCTATAGATATCAAGACCCAGTTTTACGACGACCTTGCTCTCTCCGGGAAGGAAAAGCGCTATCCGGTGTTATTCTATGTTTGCGGCGGGGGCGGTTCTCCAGAATGGGGTACAGTGATCTGTACAGACTTGGCAAGCATGGGATATGTCGTGGTTAGTATCGGCCATCAGAATAGCACGATGTATAAGCGTAAAGATGGGCGCCTGTTTAATGTATCAAAGGATTTTTCGGATGTCATTACAGCGTTTTCTGAAGATCCGGAGATGCTGGCGTTGGCTGGTGAGATGGAGATGCGGCCTGACGATGAAACTGCCATTGAGATGTGCCATAACGTGCTTACACTGCCGATACTTGCCAAGTTAACAGAGTATAGTGAATTACAGGCAGAAGATGTAAGGTATGTAGCCGATTATCTTTACAAACTGGACTCTGGAGAGCTGAATTCCATCTTTAAGGGCAGATTGTTGCTTGACATCGGCATGGGCATCGTCGGACATTCTTATGGAGGGCTTACGACGGCGATTGTTTGCCGGGACGACGACCGGTTCGCCTGTGGGATTGGCCTCGATAGCGGTGCGTTCGGCCTTCTCGACAGCGACCTTAAGAAACCCTTCTTGCTACTGTTTTGTGAACCTAACTATAACATGAATGCGATAATTGGCGCTAACAATAGCATGGAAACCTATTATTTCTCTGTTGATCGTGCTGCGCATTTAGATTACTGCGACATCGTGTTTACCAGTGTTAATGAGGAAATCAGAGGCGAACGGGATGCTATGGAGATGCGAAATCTTGTTACAGACTATACGAAGAACTTTTTTTATCATTACATCCTGCAGAAGGCGGCAAGTGTGGAAAGTCTGGCATACGATGGCGTGGACTTGATCAAGAAGACCAGCAACAAGTGACATAATCGAGAGGCTGACAACGCATGTCAAAGAGCTAGCCGTACAGACACAGAGCCGATAACCCTATTACGCGGTTAGCGGCTCTCTCATATTTCAGACATTGTTTTCTATTTGAGATGATAAGCGGTGTTTTCACCGTTGTAAAACACACTTGAAGATGTTAGAAATTGGCTGGATTCTAGAACAGACATTGAGATTACAAACCTATCAACAGACTTAACCAAGAAAGAGAAGCTAAAATTATAAACGTTTGGAAACAAACTTCTCATACGAAATGAATTTATACTATTGAATCTAAAACATCTCATACCAACGTCATATAAGATCACATTTTCATTTATTATGGTATTTAATAAGGTTTTAAGTGGCATGTGCTCATATTTAGATATTCATCTAATCGGTAATGGGACGATGTTCTTGTCCTTGGCTCGGGACACGAACTTGTACCGATAAAATAAAAAAGCCGCTAAATTAGCGACTTCAATGGGAATATGTTCTTGTCCCTCGACACCTACCTACCCTTTTCCCCTCTATACCGATTTCTGGATGTTGTTTATTCTCATCATCTGGTTTGCTCATGAATTTTTGAAACCCGTTGATGATCAATTCCAACAAGCTTTTATTTTTTATTCCTTGCTTTGTTCATCCAGATACGGACAATTGTAATTGGTTAATTGATTATTCTGTATCATCCAAGCAAAAAAACGCTCGATGCTGATGTCCCTCAGGGGACATTAGCATCTAATTAATCACCTATTTTCATCTATTTTATTCAATGGGAGTTCAAGCCTACCCAAGGACAGAACGGACTTCGTATTGGTAACCTCTGGGGGGTGAGGGTAAACCTTGAGATTGATTACGAACCTTAACCTTCCTTGTTCCCTGATTGGTCCGTCCTCCCTCCTCATGCAATACACAAGCTCGTTGCAAAACGCTTTTACGGAAACATCATCATCCGTGTAAAGGAAAGGGTGCTTCAAGCAAATCGGGATTGATACCTCCGCCTCATCTCCTTCATCCATTATGGGGTGAGATGGTTGTACCCATAAATACGGGTATCGATAAACGGCCGAGCAAACAAGCGTACAAGGATAAATCTCATTCGACCCGGGTTTGAATAATTCCTGCAGCAGCGTTTGAATGTGGGCCTCCACCGTTTGGGTCGACGCATTTGACTTTAACGCCGAAATATCAATGCCGACGTTGCTTTTAATAACAGGCGCTACAGGATCAGCAGGCATCACTTTGGGAGTACGATACACAAACGCTTGCGCCGTAGCCTCTTGGTAGGTGGAGCTGCCTTTAAGCAACAACTCGTTTCGAGTCTTGTACAAAGAAGCGCGAGCGCTCCGAAAGCTAAGAATGTCGATCCCGGTAATCGTTACTGTCTGTTCTATGTCCGCCAGGTGAAGCTTCTCCTTATTCGTTAAATACCGCTTAACTGTCGCGTCATTTAACGTCTCTTCAATGAAGAATCGGAATATCGAACGATCATTAGTCTTTGATACTGTTTCGGACTGATATCCGGCAAGCCGAATCTGGATATCCGAGGCAGGGATAGGCCCTGTTACGGAATCAAGCACCAATTCCAATGTTGAACTCCCATCCTCCGCCTCGGCTTGATCAATTCGTGACCATGTATGAAATGTAGTGGTTAATCGAGACGTTTTTGTCTTAGGGAGGCGCATCGATCTCGGCAGCCAACTGTCCGAGATAACTTGAATTGCATTTAGCAAATAAGCGGCTGCTTTTTCTTTGCCCGTATCAAGAAGCATGTGGGTTCGGATATCTTTCATAATATGCCGAAGCTGGGCCAACGCTTGCGGAAGATTGTCATCCCCAGTAAAGAGAACCGGCGAGCCCTCTTCATTCCATTCGATTTCATATTTCATTTCGTCCTGGGCTGGTGCATCGTGTCCTAATTTGTAGGCAAAGGTATAGTCCCATTTTCTGACCTCTTCCAAATTGCTTGAGTTCTCCGGGGCGGACCATTCGTGCCGCGTTAATTCAGGAGGGACGGGATGTCCTTTAAGGACAACTGGTATCATTCGATCACCCAATTTGAGTTCATAAGGATTGACTAACTTAATCCAGGCAGAAGACTTGAACCTCTTCTCATCCGTTGCGACATGTTCGATATGACTCACCTTGTAAGTAATTCCTTCCGCCGTATACTTGGAATATCCTCCGGCATCTTTGACATTGAATAAGTACGACAACAGGTTAATCCCTTCCGACAGGGGCAGCTTGGCTTTAGAAAAAGAAGCCTGTACCTTTGTGTTACTTGGTTGCTCTGGATTCTCCTCTATCCCGGTAACATTCGCCGCAATCGAGCCGTAAAATCCAATGGATTTCATCTGTTCGGGATCCCCGCTCTCTAATTCGACGCGTACCGGCTGCTGTATAATCGTGTCTTGATCGTAGGAAGCGGACAGTTGCACGAGCATGGCGTCCAAATAACGTTTCCGAGCGGAAGGTAAGTCATCTTGACTGGAGTTTGCCTCTTTTGATAACTTCCCTAGGTGGTTGACGTTGCTTGTGAACGAATTCGCGATTTTTTCCTTGCATTTTAGAATTGATTCTAAAGTGAGACCCTGATCGATCTCCCCGATAACCTGAAGATATGGCGGTCGAAGCATTTCATCGATAAACTCAAACGTTTCCAATGTCCATTGGTCCAAATCTGCCTCTTGCTCGGCAAATAGAGTAGGATCACTAACGGATTCTCCCGGCTCTGCGAATGATTCATAATTTTGTACAAGAAAGCTTCGTTTATGTTTCACGGTTTCTAAAGGGGCGGCAGCGTACAGGTACGTATCGGTTTGGAGCTCGATCTTGATGTTGCCTTGCTCACCGATGCCGACAATCCACAATCGATTTGTATCCTCCCCCTCAATCCATGCTCCTCGGGCTAATTTGTATTTTTGGTTCTCTTCTATCATATCGGCCAGTTGCTTCAAAGTTTGCTTGTCTTGAACATAGGTTCCAGGTTGATTGGGCTCGTCGGTCAATTGGCTTACGGATTCGTGCGCAATTCGGCTGCTTCCGCTTATCGCTTCGGAAATGCTTATGAGCTCCGGATCGATTAGCTTTTCATCGGTTCGTTTGATCGACAGATCCACGGTGAATTCAAAAACGGGCTCTTTAATATACCAATTCACGTCAATTGTTGCAGATAATTCTGTTGTTATTGGGTTCGGAGACGTTGATGTCATCAGGCTGCACCAACAATCCAGAGCATATTGTTTCAAATCCTCCGTTACCGAGGCTTGATGATTACCGATCGAGGAACTTAAATATGCCTGCACATCACTGCGTGATAAATGATGATATGCCGTAGCATAAATATCTTGGGCCACTTCCGGATCCGCCAGTTCCCGCGGATCAAAATGGAGTGTGACGTTTAAAGACATACTCTTCTCCAAACGGTATGTCATCGTTGTTCCCGGCCATTGATGGACCGGAACGACAAAGTCCCGGTACAGAATGGGCATCTCATAATGCGTACTCCAGCTATCAAGCACATTCCCGAATCCGTCCCGGGGAGTAAGCCTAAGGCGCAAGTTCTCCCCAATATGGGAATATGGATTGTATGCTGGCTCCTGACAATCAACTACTGGGCCAGTTACGGGCGGTTTGTTCTCTATGCGAAGCACAGAACGGTACTGCAGCCATTCCTTCGGTTCATTTTGATTTGAATTCATGGGGTATGGGAGCTTATTAACGACCGACACAGGCGCAATGGGCACATCTGCAGGATCCTGATCGTCAAAAACTCCGTTCCCCTCTACTTTCGTACAGATTAAATGAAACATACGGCGAAGATAGGCGGTCGGATCGGGCGAACCCACCGGAGCTGGAGCGGGATGCGGACGAAATACTTCCAAACCTACATGACCGGGCTGGAGTACAGGCACCTTCTTGTATATTAACTCATCCAGGAAAAAATAACTTTTTGAATTGCCCGATACGGGTTCGGATATAACCACAGCATTCATATACGGGGCAAGCGCCGCCTGCGAGCCGTAGCTCAATAGGAGCTGAGCCTCGAAGGCATCACCGTTCTGGTAATGGGACCAATCGCTATACGTATATTTTAGAAAAAAACCGCCGGAATTCACGGTACCGCTTTTATAAAGCGAAGATGCGAAAATATCCAATTCATTACTAATAGTTGGAACTAGCCCTTCGCTATCTTTTGGTTCACTGAACGTCGTAAGATTGTTCCGGAAAATCATCACAGGTTCATCACTGGAAACCCAGTCGTTTGTCTGGCTGTCACGATGCAGGATATGAACACTTTGCAAGTATACCTCATCTGGCTGAAAATCATCTGTCGGTAGTTTCTGGGCCAGCCGTTCGAGAAGCTTTTGCCCATAGCCGGTTGCACCGCGCAATTCGTAAAGATTGTCATACTGTGTCTTGACCAGCTTGACTTCCACGAACGTCGCCAAATCATACCCCGAGCGTTGGATTTCCTTACTTTCTGATTGATCTCTACGGCACAACTTTAGTAAGGGAAGGCCGTTCATAAGCCTGCGGCCCAGCGCCGTCGAGAACACATGGAGGCCCTTACTTGGTCCGGAGTTAATACTCCAGTTAGCTCCGAGCTTGGCCGGGAAAGATTGAGGCACTTCGGCATAAGGCTGGAGCGGTCGTATACATGGCCATTCTTGATCGGGCGATGGAACTGCTACATCCAACAAATCCCGCATGCGTTGAAGTTCACAATCCGGGAAAGTGACCTCCAGCTTATCGTCATCTCCAGGAGGTTCCGTGCATGTATTCATTTTTACCGTTAGTTTGTTTCCCTTCTGAAGGGTAAACTTTAATTTCGAGATTTCATCCGGTTGAATTGCAAATAATTGTCCGATGTCGGAGTAAATGGATTTTTGGATACCGCCCTCTGTGACGCGCAGACCAAACAGCGCAAACCGGGATTTCATTGCGGCCAGATTGGAAATAAGAGTCTTGCCATCATCCGACTTAACTTCTAGCAATTCTTTAATAAATTCTTCAATACGCTCTGTTCTATTGCCGATGATCTTCACAGCAAAGTTAATGATTGACTTGATGACCAGGGTTACCGTGTCTTGCATCCAGTACACACACATGGTTTTTGAACCGGCTGATACATGGGTGCTTGGCTTTAGAAGAGACTCGTCATATTTTCGCTGGGAATCCGTTCGTTGATCCGCCATACTTTTGTGAATATGGTGCTTTATTTCTTGAATATTTTGTTTCAATCGGAGATTTGTTGTATCATAATCCCACTTCGCACTTTCAATCGTTCCATCATTCTTCGTTTTTTCCAGGGTCAACTTAAAATCGGGAAGCATAGGGAAAAACACGAACGATTGTGTTTCTCTCTCAGGGTCTTCCTTACAGTCATCTGCCTCGGGAGGACATACTTGAAATTCGAAATATTCATTTAGAAAAGGAACAATATCCTGTTCATAATCAATTGGAGATTGCGAAATCCCGTCCTCAATTAATAAACCTTGAATATTCTTCAGCTGTTGTCCACTGATGTTCTGATTCATTAATTCGTCATAACGGGTGTCCCTGCCGAATAAATACGCATTCACCGTCCATAGAAATAACCCTTCGATCCACTTCCGGAAGGAAGGATCTGTTGCCTCAGAACCCGGAGCAGACATATATAACATCGCTGCGCACTGGGCATCTTTAGTGCCCTCTTCGTCTCGAATAGACAGATGCGGCAAGAAATACAGCGTAATTTTCTCTTTTCCGCTTTTAGGGAAAACCCGCTTCCAGACCAATTTATCTTCATCCCGAAATTCCGAAGCATCCAACATTAGAGCAGGACTATACCATGGAGCGTCCTCATCTTCACCCATCGTAAAGTCCATTTTAAAATGTTCATGAAACTCTTTCGTTATCTTTCCTTTGGTGAATCCGAAGTTGACCTCAATTTCACCTGAAGCGTCAACATTGAAATCAAAAGCAATATTTGAGCTTCTGTAGGCCTCCATGATTAAATCGGCGGTGGTGCTTACTTGACAGTCGATTTCCGCCGTCAAGACCTCTAAATTCACTCGCCCAAAAATATTCCCCGCTAGTCCAAGCACGCCCTTATACCAATTAAATTTGTCGTGTTTCGAACTGTCTTTGGCTGATCTAAATGTGGCGATAGTCCCTTCAAGAATACCAATTCCAGTTATACTCAAGCCCGCTTCCAGTATCCCTTGTCCGAAAGACTTGCCGTAACCGAGCTTTACGGCTATTCCCGCTTCAATGATGGATTCAAAGCTGCCTACATCTTCTTGAACCTCGGGGACATTGGCATATGCCGAGGTTTCATTACTCTTGCGCGAAAAGTAAAGTCCTCCCCAGCCGATATACGGAGGCGCTTCAATGCAGAGAGACCTTGAAAAATCAAGGCCTATCGGGAAACCAATATCTATTTTAAAGTCCCCATTACGATACAAATCGAAGGAAACCTCCGGAATGACCATTTTCACGGCTCCCATATTGGTTGAACGTTGCGCGTCGGGAAGTTGTATTGCTCCGGAAAAACGGCCTGGTGCCCCTTCTCTTTTCTCATACTGTACTTCTGCTTGCAGGCCCTTGAACGGCCCGGCCATTCCATCATCGTCCAGACCGACAAAAAGCCCGTAGCGATTATACAGGTCCTGGAACAATGCGGCCAAATTGATATAGCGAAGGGGTTGAAACTTTAGACCGGCAATCCATCCGCTGTTGGGGTCATACTTTAGATTTTTCGGGAAGGAGTCACCGGCAGGCCCAAATTCTTTCTCCATCGTATTAACCGTAGCTTCGACAGAGCCGGGCTTATCCAGTTCATCCGAAGTAATAAACTGCCCGAGTGCTGCAAATTCTTCTTTCACAACCTTACACTCCTCTCGGCTTAAATATTTGTCGTTGCGTACCAACCAAGTCGCTTCTTATTTTGAGGATCTTCATAGAATCCTAAATTGAAATCGTATCTTTTTCCGAACAGATTTACGGAAGCTTCAGTCGCAATGCGGTATTTATTATTTTCACTCACCGACAATTTGAAGGCATTCGGCATGACCAAATTCAGCATTTCCTGCAATACCATCATCCCGCGGCTTGGATCCACTCCGGGGATCTTTATTCCGCAATAGACTTCTTCATATGCGTTCCATCCAATAAGGAAACTGCCGACTAGTGCACCTTCCGGTACCAACTTTCCCAAGGTTCCCAAATTGATGGCATATTCAAGCCCGTACCAGTTATCATCATGATGAGAACCGCCTACACCGTCTAGTTTTATTTCCATATACCCCGCTTGCTTCCATTCATCTATGTTTTTTGCAACCATTAACTTGCGCAGGCGTAGCGGAAAATGATCACCCAGGCTATTAATGCGTTGAGCGCTTTTATCAGGGTCGAATTCGATATGAAAAGGATCAAAGTCAAAGGTCGGTGGAGTAAAAGGATCGCTTACACTAAACTCCATGGTGATTCCCAAATTATTGAACAATAAACCGTTATCGCCCTCCCCATATCCCAATATGTCCATGTTGTAAATGGGACCGATTAATTTTTCTATAAAAGACTTCCAGCCCCAGATCGAGAACCGCGATTTAATGTTCTTTATATCTGTCGCATCCGTAGTTTGAAAGCTGACCTTGATCATCTTTATAGCTTCTAAAATCGGATGATTACCTTTCATGTTGGCAATAGTTGCATTGTCCGTTTGAAAAACATAGGAAGGGACTCCTTCGTGCCTTTCAATAGAGCCGGTTAATGTCACAACCGGGTCTTGGTTTGCATCCCCGATAAACATCTCGGTTTCATACAGTTTCCGAATGAGAAGCTGCATTTTGGATTCAAAGGTTTCGATATTGGAGTTTTCAAAACGCGCCTTTAGTTCGGTTACCCGAAATCCGAACGGTTGGCTCCCCCAAACATTGACATCATCTTGATAGTGGATATAACCAAACCAGGAACTTAGCTTGTCCATGCTTAATCCGCCAGCTTTCCATTCGACCCTACCTCCGTTCAAGCCGATATGATGAGCCCGGAACGGTTTCTGCGGATTGATACCGCCAAGCAATCCAATAAGCTCCTTCGGCATATCTTCTTTCCTAATGTCCACATTTAATGCCAATATGCCTGTCCAATCCGATTTGTGGCATAGACGGTGAAAGGGAATAAGCTCCGGCGGTAGTTGATCCTCTTCCTCGTCCACTCGGCAATAACTTATCAGCGCATCGGAAAGCTTGTCGAGCTGCTGCTTGTTAAATTGTTCCGGATTTCCCCAGAGCGCGGGTTGCTTCAGCCATTCGGCCAGCTTTCCAGGGGCATACTTCATAATTACAATGTTACGGTTATCGCGGTTATCGGGATCTCCCGGAAGAGATTCCGGAATATTTATTTGAAACGGCCAATCCGAAATAGAGATTTTGTTATTAAACTGATTCCAGTGCGTCGTGCTGTTTATGGACATCACGAGAAAGAGGCGGCTGGACAGCATAGTGTTGCGAAAAGTATTCGAAAGCCCCAGGAATTCAAGTCTTTCTCTCTCCGGTCCAAGTGTTGACGAATCGGGATTCCTGTCATTCTGGCCAAGCATAAGAGTTTCCCATGAGCCCGCCGATTCACTGACGAGCAACCCTTGCGGAGTTGCTGACCAACCGTCTTCCGATGATGAATCCGCTGTCCGTGCGGCTCTTGCCGACTCAGAGAAACGGTCCATGAATCGTTTTCGGTTAGGAGCGATGGCAATCCGCTCAAAGTTCAATGCTGCCTTCATGGCTGAGTCATTTTCTCTCTGGATTCCTTGAAGTGGAACTAGAGGCACACTATGGGCTTCTTCCATCCAATCATATAGTTTCGGCTCATGGAACCTGCTCACTCCATCCGCTAGAGGACGGTAATGAGGTTCTTCTTCAGGCTGTGAGGAGTAAACGATCGGCGGCGATTCCGGCAGCCTGTTCTCGCTTGGCCTAATCGATATCCAGGCGGTAGAAGCGGAGTTCCCTAATTCGGGAACTGACAACAACTCCCCGGAATTTGCCGGATCAGCAGGCCAAAAGGCAGCGCAGCCGGGCACAAACAACATCCGATCGCCCGCATATGTACCGAAAGCAGGATTGAATATTACGGTCTCGGTTCCTGTGGTGCCGCAGAGTAGATTCGTTGATTGAACGGCGTTCTCAATGGATAAGAAGAAATGCCCTTGAGGGATTGTATAAGCTGTTTGACTGTAATCGGGGGAAAATACCAGTAAGGCACTGTCTGCCATGGGGCGTGGCTCCTCGGGTATCGATTGCTCGTCAAACTCAAGTTGCGGAAAAAGCGTAATCTTATGCCCGAAAGAGGTGCGGAAATGACTGGGTAACAGGGGGACTTTTGAATCCTCCGTACGATCAAATGCCATATAAGAACGCAGGCCGGCATGGGGAAGCCGCGCAAATTCACGGTTATATGGATCGGTTGGATCCAGAGATACGCGGAATATCAAATTTAATCCTGGCGTCGGCTCAAATACAGGATAGAATCGCTCTGTTTCTGTAGGCTCACCTTTTTTGAAATAAAAGTATTTCAAACCCAAGTTTAACTTGTTATTAAGTTCTTCCGACGCAATTTTAACGGTAAACCGGAAGGTCCCTCCATCTTTACCGCCGAAGGGTAAAAGTACCGCAACGCTTTGGATAAGCAGTTGCTTGTCTATATCTTCCATAAATTTAATATTTTTCGATTCACTATTAAATATAAACTCAAGTTGTTCTTTATCCGAATTAAATTTCACCGCCGTGTTGCCGTCAATACTAAACCATATACTGTTGCCTAACGATACATTATAATACACTGAAGTTGAATAGTCCGACGGTCGATTGGGTTTTAATCTTACAATAGGTTGTTGTATGGAGCCATCGGGATTGAGCCATATAAGCCAGGTTTCGTCATGTTGATCTCCCAACGGCTTTATAGCCTCATTTAGATCATCATAATTCGGCTCCGCAGCAGCAAACACAAATATCCCCTTGTTATTCCAGGCTTCTCCCAGAGACAACGAGTTGGAACGAAGTGTTCCTCTAGGCCGAAATCCCCTCCATCCTACTGTATCCATTTCTGCGGCAGCATAGAAGCTGTAAGTATGATCCGTGGGCAAGTAATGCAAAGCGGATTTCATCGAATGTCCTCCCGTGCGAATAGCCTCTTATTGTTTTATGGGCATTCATTCCCATCATAAGTCCATCTTGCTAATATCCGTGGTTGGATGCTATGCCAAATATTATTGGCCATAAACATACCGTCTATGCATAGTTTGCCGCAAGCATTAAATTGGGGTATAAACAAGTTAATACTTCTAATCCAGATTTGCTGGACCATACTTTTGGAGTAGATTCCGCTTGCGGGGCACAGAAGGACATCATTTTCTTCAATATTTTGATTGAACAGGATTAATGGATCTGAATTTCTGGAACCTTGCTTGTAGTCCCTCACCATCCAAGTATTAGTGGACAAGTCCGAGAAGAAGACTTCGGCAACATTTAAAAAACCTCTCGGTACGTTTTGATGAATATCAACCGAAATTTTGAGGGGCCCACATTCATGCGTGTGTTCTATATGTTTTAGAATACCTGTTGTATCTGTACAATCAGGTGTAAATCCTATCCATTCTGCGATTAAATATGTCAACGATTGGGGAGATCTCCCGAAATGGTCGGTCAAAATCCCCTGTACAAACACTCTGCCGCTGGTCTTCCCCACATCAGGAACATAGCTGATATGCACCCGGAAAGTCTGAGGGCAATCCCGCAATCCGGAAACGAAACATGCGTCCTGTTCCAATTTATCTTGATCCAACAAAACGCGGGTTTCGGACGTTCCCTGCACAATCATAAACGAGGATTTCTTGCGAAACTGAACTTTTATTAAATCGATCTCGTAACCTCCCAAAGAATACAGATATACGATAGCCTCTATTTCATGATCGCCTTTACCTATTACAGTGTGGCAGATTAGAGGATCTTTACACGGAGGAATTTGTCTTGGATTCGTAAGTTCTTTATTCATAGGGGACCTCTCTTTCGCACTTTACGCATTGTTTCGATCTTATTTATATGCTAAAAGAGCCCATTTGGTACGTGTACAAGCTAATAGGTTCTAATAATCTAACAGCAATTGGCCCGATTCATCGGATTCATTCATCGTAACCTTTTTGTCTCGCTGCATATATTTGATAATTAACAATTACTATCGTTAGTTTTTATCTTGAGGTTATGTTCTATATTTCTTTCTGCCTCAATCTAAGATGATTCTTTTTTATCTAGTAAGATAGAATATGCATACCTGTCTAGCTTTGAATTTTTGTGCTCTAATTTTCTTATTGCGCTTGAAGCCTTTCCTAAGGAAATTATGTAGAATTCCCCCCCTTTCCTGACCTCTCTGTTTAAAAAAGGAGTGTCCCAAAAGCAAAGTTTCGGATACTCTCAGCAATAAAATAGCATGGTATTCAAAAGAGCCAAGCGATTTATTCTCGCTTAGCTCCTTGGTTTTTGGCGTCGACAGCGTCTTTCTTAATTAGATTGTGGGCAAGAGAAAGCCACCCGAACCCCAAACTTACTTTAAGAAGCTTCGAAGAATGAACCTCTTGAATCCTCGGTTGTTCTTCATATCACTAAATACAGGCTCAGGCTCGATTATTCGCATTACGGCCAGTTGCGGCCTTTCCCCAAACAAAAGTAAACCGGTTGGGAAATTTTACTCTTGTTTAAAAATAAAAAAACGTTGGAATTAATCATCAACTGGTTTTAAAAATTCAATTTTTTAACATATAGATCAACCGATTTTTGGAGTTGTATATTCCCTCACTTCTCTTCCCTGCTATACTCAACCACGCCTTGAAGAAATTGTCACTAAACTTAGTTACTGTTTTTTCAAGTGCCCAGAATAAACTGTTTGGATGGATACCTCCCGATACACTCATTTGATGTCTGACAATTTGGTCTGCAAAGTACTTCAAAAGATCCCTTATAATTAATGGTGATCTATAAAAATAGCTATGCTCCATCGTTCTGCACAGATTATCACTGTTGAAATATTCTTCCTTTAGCAGAGACTTTCTCCAGTAAACTTAAGCATATGCATAGGGACATATGATGGGGAAATCAGCAAACTTATCCGCTTTTTTGAGCTCTTTCAGCTGAGAAATACAATGTCTATAATCAAGCAATATACATTTGAGCAATCCATCTTCTACTTTTTGGAAAGCAGCGGAACAGACACGCAACAAATCATTTTGGAAACGACTAGAAACGGTATCGATGCTGATTAATAGGATCAATTTCATCATAATCACATGTTTCTTCTGGAGCTGCTTTAATAGCAACTTCAAGTTACAATGCTGCGCATGAATGATCCATTAGATAGCCCTTTTATTTCGTTTAAGTTATTTTAAAAATTCGATTAGGAAAGTAGCTGGAAGCTTAGAATAAACAATATGCTTGCCATTACGATATAAATCAGCTCTAGGCTCTTCTACAAAATATTTAATGTTAAATTCGATCCGGTTGAGACTTGAAGCATGCCTCGGTATATAGATAAATTGAATCGCACGGGCAGCTACCTACTAAAAGCTACCGTCTAGCAACGCGTTCCATTGCAGTCGTGTTGCGCGCTCCACACTGCCTGCTGCGGCGCAGAGACCGAGCGCGATGTTGAGCCACAACGGCAGAGCAATGGGCGAGTTGAAGGTCCCGAGGTGCTGAGCTATCAGAGGTACATGAGTGAGCGAATCGATGATCTGAGGAATGGCGAGAATCATAGGAACGATGAGCATGATCAGCGAAATGAATCCGATCCATCGGCTCAACGACGGGTGCTCGCGATCAAGACGAGCGCGCCGCCCTTCGGCGGAACTCTCGTCCGGGATGAGCTGGTGCACGGCACCCTCGTCGGTGACGTAGTGGCAACGTTTGAGGCCGAAAACTGTAGACGCTACTTCGATTGTTCCTCCAGCCACGGGGAAGGCCGCAGGGAGTTTGGACTCGGCGTGATGTTTGCCATCGAGGTATAGATGGGCCTTGCCCTTACCATCATCCGCCAGAAACTGTTGCCAATACGAGACGTCAACGGCGAAGACCACTTGTCGGTCATCATCGTTTGTCAACGGAAGGTAGAACAGGGCACGGGAGAGCGGCTGCCACCAGCGGAAGTCCTTTAGTGGACGTCCGTTCCCGGCCTTGACCCGTCGCGCAGCTTTACGTCGACTCCTCTCTGTGAACACTTCCTCACCTCCCTTTTTTGTTTATTAAATTAACAAATTACCGCTATTTTTCAACAGAGACGTAAGCCTGCCTCACCTCTTTCACCATGAGCTTTCACTGACGGTCCCCATCACCGGATCCGAATATCGCCCGAAGCTGCCCGTACCTTGATAACGTCCGTCGTCTCTTGCGGGGATTCGGGCGCCGTGATGTGTCCGGATGTGGTCTTCAGGTCGAAGAACCCTTTGAACTCCGGATCGGGCGACAAAGTCACGTCACCAGTACGGACGGAGATATCCAGGCTGTCCGAACGCTGCCCCGTCAAAGTAATGTTGCCGGAGGTCGATTTAAACACGCCATTTCCAGTAAACCGGTCAAACTTAATATTGCCCGAATGCAGCGAGGTATCGGCCGAGCCGTCGACATCCACGGCGGTAATGCTGCCGGAAGTCGACTGCACCTTCAGGGCACCCTTCAGCCCATCCACCTTGATATCGCCGGAGTGCAGCTGGATTTCCGCATCCCCCTGGATCCGCTCCGCCGTAATATCCCCGGATTTTGAAGTTAAACTCAACCGTCCGGCGGTGATAGCTTCCGCGTGCAGCTTGCCAGCAGAAACAGACAAGTCGATATTTTCCGCCTTCAAGCCGGTAAAGCTGGTATTTCCGGAGCCCGATTTATAGCTGATCTGCTGCAGCCGGGTATCATCCGCCAGCGCTACAATAATCCGCGTCTTGATGGACTTGTAGTTGGGGGCGGCTAATTTCACATCTTTCTGCAGCTGGAGTTCCAACGCATTCCCTGTGATTTCTGTCGCTTTCAACTGATCGATCGTATTTTGCTGCATATTGCCGGTGATTTCCACGTAGTTGGTGTCGTCGGGGCTGGCGATGAACTCCATGTTCACGTCATATTCGCTGTCGATGACGAGCGCATTCAACTCGTCCTGCGTAAACGTCCATTTCTGCTCGTGCGCGGGCAACTTGTCAACAAAATCAAGCGGCTGACAAGCCGTTCCGGCGAAGCTCAAGACGATCAGCGAAATTACCAGAAAATACCACTTCTTATTGTTCACGATTAATTCTCCCTTTTTAAAGGTTCGGATGTTCCAGCGCAGATAGGCAGCGCCTAGCCGAAGTCAGATCCCGTAAATACATACTACATACTGGCTAGCCAGCACGGGGGACCGCCCGTGGACTCCCGCAGTACGTTGTGCAATAGCCTTCGACTACTTGTATTGATCAGTTAATAATTTTCATTCACGTGCCTTAATATATGCGTTCGATTTTGTATCCTTTTTCCTCGAGTTCACTTGGGACACTCGGATCAATCACAACATGTGCAGAACCGACCATAAACAAAATAAGTCTGTCCACTGTCATTCTGTAGAATTTCATCAAGTTTGTTTGCCATATTAATATTACGAGTGTCATTAAACTCTTCTTTGTACTCTTTATCAACACTCTCCAACCTATCCGACAGCTGTTTAACAAATGCATCTCTATTGCTATTGTTATTGCCGTGCACCCAGTTATATCCTAATTGGTTTAACCAATCAGCTTGCTCCTCATATGTCTCTATATAACTTTCTAAAACTTGCACTTGTGTATCCATACTAAAGCCACTTAGAACTTCATATTGCGTTTCGATCGTTTCTAGATCAACAATTTCTTTATCGTCTTCTAGTGCACGTTTAAGGAAATATAAATCAACTCCATACTCTGGTGTTAAAACACTTTGCTTCGTAACAAGATCTGCTAATAAACCCTCTACAAACCATGGCTGATAGTGGTTAAAAGTCTCCACAGGCATTCCGTGTGCTTCAAATATGTCTGAAAGCTTTGCATAAAACTCTTCTGATAAAACGTCATCAAGCGTCGTATTATCATCAAATAAAGCCATTTTATTAATTTTCTCTTTATCAACTTCAGCTTCAAACATATTTATTTCTGGAAGTATGACATCAGAATTCTCAAACGCTTCTTCAATTTCAGTTGCAAGCGGGAAAAATTTTTCATGACCTAAATGTATGCTTCCTAGCAAATACATGGTTGTCTCTCCGTTAACAACCTTCCATAAGTACCCTCCATCTCCATCATAATCAAGTGCTGTTTCGTTCACTTTCTCTTCTGTATCTGTTTGCTCATTTAATTCTTCATTTTTTAATGAGGTACTATCGTTACTGGCACAACCAGCTAGCACTACCATAATCAACAGAGAATATATCAGTGTTGTAAATTTTAACATCTTATTAACCATTCCTTCCTTAGTGTTAAATTCACTAGTGTCCACAAATATGGGAGTAGGAATAAGCAGATGGCGAAGTTTCTACACACTCCTGACATTGGGTTCACAACGTCGTTTTATAACTTACTTTCGGTTTATTCTTTAATCATTTTTAAAACGCTCTTTATTATCTTTTCACTGTAGTCTTCAAGACTTAATTCATTTTGAGGCAATGACATTGACGCTGATATAGCACCCCGAATGACAATTGCAATCACTTGAGGATCAAAATCACCAAATTCTTTAGATTCTTGTCCTTTGTAAAGAATCTCTTTCAACAAAACATTTAATTGATCTTCATCATCAATTTCTGCCAGATAATAAGGGACGTTGTCTGGCGTTCGAGCATTAAAAACAATTTCAAGTAAAGCAGTGTTATATCCACGGTTTGTACCCAGATAAGCTAAACTTGCTTCTATAAAAACCATTAATTTCTCCATATACGTTTGTTTCTGTTCTACTTTTCCCTTAATGAAGGCTCGCTCTTGTTCAACCAAATACATCAAAGTATTTTTCATCAAATCTTCCTTACCAGAGAAATGATAAGATATAAGACCTGTACTTATGTTTGCTTTATTTGCTATTTTAGAAAGGCTTGTGTTGTGATATCCAATTTCCGCCAAAGCCTCTATAGCAGCTTTAATGATTTGTTCTCTCCGTGCATCAGCTATCAAAGATTGTTTGTTCTCCATTTATTCATCCACCTTTATTTTATTGATTGTTCGTTTTTTATTTTGATCGATCAATCAATTTTTATTCTAAACACTTTTCTATTTCCTGTCAATGTTTTGTAAGGAGCCCTATTGTTGAAAAGAGTGTTACATATATTTGTCATCCAATGATAGTGTGTAGCAATGCTAGTTCCTTTGTTAGTACTAAACTTTTAGTTTAAGTGGTTTTTAAGTTTAACAGGTGTTTACTTGGCTGGAAATTTAAAGACAAATCCAGTTAGATACTTATCGATAATCCATTAATTTCGGAATTTTCACTTTAAATTTAATGGTCATCTATATTTTAAGCTACTATGGCTGTGCTAACCTGCCCGTTAGCTTAATGAAATAGCTGTATGCTTCATTTAGACACTGATCTAATCAGTAACCGGACTATGTTCTTGTCCATTCCGGCAATCGGTACAAGTTCTTGTCCTTTGCTCGGGACACGAACTTGTACCGATAAAATAAAAAAGCCGCAGAATATGCGACTTCTAAAGTATATATGTTCTTGTCGTCCGACATTATTGTACATACATTGACATAAAGTTCCCTACCAAAATGACACAAAGTTCCCTACTTTCATGAAATTATGCCCTTTGTCCAGTCTGGTAGTATCTGAGGACAAGAACTTGTTCCGTTAAAGGACAAGAACTTGTACCCATTGACGTTTTCTTGTTATTTTTCCCTTCATCTTATTAGGCTTTATTACAAATAAAAACCTATCGATACATTTCTCGGCTAGATCTAAGAGTTTAAGCATATTAATGTATCCGTATCACATTAGAACACCCTATACCAAACACCGTCCATTCCCCTTTTTCAAACCTTTTATCCATTGCGCCGGGCTGTCCGTTCGATTCCATCAGCAATGGTTTCAAACAGTTGTGGCGGCAGATCATGTCCCATGCCTTCAAGCAACATGAACTCTGCACCAGAGATGGCTTGCGCCGTATCTTTGCCACATGCGGGGACAAACATCGGGTCGTCCATACCATGAATAATTAATGCTGGAACGGTTACTTTTGCCAGATGCGGACGACGGTCACCAGAAACGGCAATTGCTGCGATTTGTCGCCCAACACTGCCCGGGTCATAGGCTCGCTGAACTTCCTCTCGAATAAGCGAACGATACTCGTTCTCTTCGAACGGATAGCCGGTGCCGGCAATGCGCTTGGCAAAAGCTAGGCTATGAGCCAAATACCCTGCCTCATCCTCCATCGGATTCGGTGCAGGCCGAGTCATCAACGCCATGACTTCCGGGGATGTTGGTGGAAGGTCGGGATTTCCTGTTGTCGACATGATGGAAGTAAGGGACAGGACCCGTTCCGGGTATCTGCCGGCTGCAAGCTGGGCAATCATGCCGCCCATCGAGCGTCCAACGACATGTGCCTTTTTTATCCCAAGAGCGTCGAGCAGTCCGATTGCATCGTCAGACATATCATTAAGTGAATATGGAATATCTGGGCGTTGTCCGGACATAAGTGTTTTTGCGAGTGCTTCGAAATCTAACGTAGGGTGATGACTAAAATGTGTGGATAGACCAGTATCACGATTGTCAAAGCGAATAACTCTAAATCCTCGAGCCGCCAACATCTCACAAAATGGAACTGTCCAACGAATCATTTGGGTTCCAAGCCCGGCAATCAGAAGAATGGTTTCGTCAGTTTCGTTGCCATAGCTGTCATAGGCGAGATCAATACCGTTTACTTTCAGAATATTCATTGTTGTTTTCTCCTTCATTTAAATGAATTTAGGAAGCTCTGTTATGGGGAGCAGGCGAGAATCTTCAATGGCCGCAGTCCGATGTCATTGCCCATAAAAACGATCTCCCCCTCACTTTCATGTAAAAACGGGAGTGCGTGTTTAATGTATCGATCGAAAGCTTCCGCCCCACTGATCGGTTCATTAGGGGTTAGTTCAGGGTGAGATGTGTAGTCTGCGATATCCCGAAAACGCAGCAGATTTAACATGAATACACTACCCTCCATGTTTCGGCGTACAAACTTCATGCCATTGTTTTGAGTCGAATCAATTCAGTCACGTTCATAACATTCCTTTCAATATTTTTTCGTAGTTCCTAGGTCTCTTCTTTTATAAATGCATTCTCCGCTAATGTTTTGATATGGTCTCTGATATCGGGTGCCCAATCGTCAATCAATTGGTAAAAACGATCCTGATTCCCGGCATATAGTGCTCTCAAGGCCTCTTCATGCTGAGGGAAATCGCCCGCCATTGCCGTCATAAAATGATAACTTGCTTCTTGTGCCGCGCGAGCCTTACTCTCATTTTTCCCGGTACGACGAGCTTCATCGACCAGTTTTCGCAAAGTTACAGAGGCTCCTCCAGGTTGAGATTTAAGCCAATCCCAATGTCGAGGAAGCAAAGTAACCTCGCCAGATACCACCCCCAGCTTGGGGCGACCAACCCGTCTTGTTGGTTGTTTGCTTTCTTCCTCAGCTGATGCATGGTCAGCGTGGTTACTCAACCGTTGAAGTACCTCAGCTGTTTTTCCACGAAAATCAATATCGATTGGTTTTCCAGTCAAATCGTTAAAAATAAGCAATTGGGCGAATTCCTTATCATCCAGGCTATCCTTTACAAAAGCAACAACGTGCTGCAATGTCCCTTTGATAATGCTCTTTCCCCCTACAAAGGCAGTACAACTTATTTGAGTTAGTTCAGTCTGCATTTTATACCTCCTTCTTTAAAGCTCTTTTCCAATAATTATACCAGGGTAAAATAAAAGTATCAATATCACCCGGGTATAATTATTTAATCTTGTAAATTCAGCGCACCATTTCTAGAGAATCATCTGTACTTTTTTTTCATATCATTTACCAATTAGATACATGCCTAATCGGCAATCAAACTATGTTCTTGTCCATTTCGGCAATCGGTACAAGTTGTTGTCATTGGCTCGGGACAAGAACTTGTACCGATAAAAAAAAGCCGCTAAAATAGCGACTTCAATGGGAATATGTTCTTGTCCCTCGACAATAATACTCATGATCCCCCATGCGTCTCATGGATACCGACACAGGAAGGGATTTTTTAAATACCTGTACAGCCTTGCTGTGCGAGTATGCACCATCATTTCCTATAGTCCCTAGTTAAATACGCTGCTTCCAGGTTAATGAATACTATTATAAATGCTTTTAAATTCTTGAACAAAATCAATCGGCAGCATAGGGTCATCAGAAGCGGTTACTCGTTGAAGCTCTTTTAACCAGTTCATTGATTCTTCATCCAAATTTGACACATCGTTTGTTTGATGAAAATAAAGATACAGCAATGCATGACGAAGTTTAATAGAATCTTGTAAATATACTATTTCTTCTTCTTGGATTGTATTTTCCTTCAGATATCCTTTCATAAAATGGCGGAAAAACAATTTATAATATTCCGTTTTATTATCAAATTCCTTAAACGGATAAGAAAGTGCATAATACAATGTAATCCCAATATCGTTTACGAAATACGTATAACCGCAATCATCAAAATCGAACAAATAAATGTCTCCGTTATGCAGATAAAAATTACTTTGATGAAAATCAGTATGAGTCAAACCGTATGTATCTTTGGACTTTGGCAGAGAAGTAAGTTTTGTTAACCTTTCTTTTAGAATTGAAATCATTACATCATCAGGTCGCAGGTATTTCTCCGCCTTTAATTGAACTTCTTGGTCCCAGGCTTGTCGTTTAAACGCTGGATTACTCCATTCATAACCCTTTGTGGCATGATGGATTTTCCCCAGAAATTCGCCCCATTTTTCGTAAAGCGATTCATTCCAATCTTCATCCGACACTTCTTTTCCAAGAGACATTTCGTATGAAATGGCTAGGAACGAACCATTTTCTGCAGCAATTTCTTCAACCATATTACCTCTGGTCGATGGAACAGCATTAGAAACTGCCAGTCCTTCATTCGAACAAAAAATTTAAAAATTCAATTTCACCCCGTATATTATTTCTTGATCTTCTAATTGTGTGTGAGATTTTTAATATGAAAAATGCATTGTTTTTCTGGTATTCATAAACAAAGCTTTCATAACCGCCCAATAAACGAACGGTGTCATTATTAATGTCATATCGCTTTATTGCTTCGGTAAGGATCTCTTCAGTGAATTGCTCTTTAATTTCTCGTATCATCTTCTATACCTTCTTTCATTCATAATTTAAGTAGTTTCTTGATTTTTTCAATCGAAAATTTTGGCGACTACCTGACTCCTGCTGACCGCTTTCGGAGGTAATTGTCCAGCAGCGCCTTCTCTCATTAAATTGAGAATATTCATCAACCTTCCTAGCACTTTTATGGAAATGATGGAAACCAGAATACCATTCATGTATAATCGTGTTGTCTTTCATCACGCAAATTGCTTCTGCAGAAGCAGCGATATGGTCTTTGATTTGATTTGTATTGATCCAAATCATTAAAGATATCCCCCATCCTTTTCAGCCAATGCTGATTCTGATATCAAGGGCTTAGATGACCTTTTGCGCGGATTATAAACCTTGGTTGTTCTATACTGAAGAAAATAATTATGAAGTTCTTGGTTCTTACGAGGATTGTGACACAAGAAAAAAATAAAAAAAGAGTGTGAGATATGAAACAAACAATATTGGCTTGTATTATGATAATGATGATGGTAGCATCGGCTAGTGGAAATGTTGAAATGACATCAAATCCAAATACTTCTAGTGAGTATAAACCTGAAATGGATGAGTCTATTATTCCAAAAAACACATCCGATTGTCTTAATTTAGAACGTATAAATTTGGATAGTGAAACTGAAAAATATTTCTATGGTAACTTGGAAAGTTGAGAAGCTTTTAGGATTTGCAAATTTCATATAATGATGCTTCTGAATATCCAACAGGGCAAAAATTTATTGGAGATGAAATTATAATCAAAAAAGACTTTTTTTCATCAAAAGGACTTAAAAAGTATAAGAAATATCAATATGAACTAAAAAATCCATTATATCAGATTACAGCGACATGCTATAACTCTGACTCTTTTTATAGACATTATAAAATAGATATCCCAGACTTAAATATAAATGATGAAGTAAAGGCAATAGATATAAGTGACCCTTCTACAAAACTTAGCATACCTGTAAGTGTAAGTTTTTTTGTTGTAAATAACGATAGGCTTATCTTGTTATCAGAGGCAACTATTTTTGAGCTTAAAAAAATTACTGATTACATGAATTAAGGTTATGTAATCAGTTCTGTGCTAATAGAGCAGAAAATATCCAGGAAGGGGTAGTACCAGCGAACTGGCACCACCCGCTACGATGGTAACTAACTCGGTGATCAGTAAACAAAGCCGTCCACAAGAGCATATTCTGCTCTAACGGACGGCTTTGTTTCACATAGGGCGGGTAAATCGATGAGTAGCGGGTTCCCCGATGACGTTTGATCAGCTAGCAAGAGCAATCGCGTCGATTTCGATCATCGCATCAGGCGAATAGAGCGAGGATACCTCGACGAGCGTGTCTGCCGGATAAGGTTGGGACCACCATTTGCGACGAAGCTCAACAAGCTTTTCGAAGTTTGACATTGCTGTTAAATAGATGGTTACTTTAACGACGCGGTCGAGTCCCGATTCGGCTGCCTTAAGTGCGCGATCCAAATTCCGGAAAGCCTGGTCCGCCTGCTTGTCGAAATCACCGACCCCTACGAGATTGCCATCATCGCCGATTGCGGCTTGGCCTGATACGAAAACTAATCCGTTGACTTTGATTGCCTGTGAAATAAGAAAAGGAGCGTATGGATCCGGTTGAGTTTGTACTTGAGTAAATGTTGTCATTGTTATCATCCCTTCAGGTTACGTTTTTTGTATTTTTTTCGATATCTTAATCCAACTTCATATTTCAGTTACAGCCTTCGATTCGGGCAGGACAGCCCTTCCGGGAAACGATCTGATTTCTGTTTCTCGATTTCGTCATTACTATCTACTGTTGTGTCACCAATAACGAAAGTGCGGAACCGAGATAATATTTTCGCTATTGGCATGTTCCAGTGCTTGTGGATGCGCTTCTTTGTACTTTCCTGTTTCGTGGGCTTCCTTGGATGCCACTTGATCCAATCGCTTTGCCATTTTCCTTTGCATACTGGCAGCCCTGAAATGCTAAGCGAGTATAAGGCTGTGGGGATACATGCGGCAACGTAATCGGAACCCCCATTCGTTCAGCCATCGGATATTGGCAACACCTCCATCTTGTTTTTTGTTTTATACTGAGGGCTCGTATTTTGTATCCCGCCACACCGCTTTTATGACTTGATTTGATTGTATTCCGAATACCGCATATAGTAAAATGATCAGTAAAGATGAGGACATCAATAATATTGATCTCATTACGTCAGGTGGAGGTTGGAGCCAATGGAGTTATCCGATCTGAAAATAATCATGGCCATTATTCAAGAAGGCAGTATTACCCGTGCGGCGAAAAAACTGGATTATGTGCAATCGAATCTGACGATGCGAGTTCGCAAAATGGAGACGGAGCTGGGCGTCCAGCTTTTTCATAGAACGCCGAAAGGCGTCTTGCCGACAGAAAAAGGGCTCGTCTTCAGCCAGTACGCGGCCGACATTTTGTTCAAGTACGAGGAAGCGGTTACAGCCATTCAGGAGTCTGAGCATCCGAGCGGTCCGCTCGCGATCGGCGTCGTGGAAACCGTTGCGTCCACCCCTCCCTTTATTCGCGCGTTATCCGACTTTCAAACCAAATACCCCGAAGTCGCGTTATCGCTTGTTACCGGAACATCGCCGCTTAATTATGAGAAGGTGCTGAACCGCGAATTGGATGGGGCTTTTTTCTCCGGTGAATTCGATCTCGCTCCATTAAAGGTCTCCTACGAAATTCGAGATGAGGTTATCCTACTTACTAATGCTGATGAAAGTAATTCACCTCCTGATGTTACCAATGCAACATGGATTGTTTTCCCAAAAGGTTGCCCTTTCCGATCTGCCAGCGTGGATTGGCTTCAAGGCATGGGGATAACCTCCATAAATATGATCGAGGTGAGTGCGCTGGATACGATGCTGAACTGTGTGCGAGCAGGCATCGGTTACGCGCTTTTGTCCGAATCGGTCATTACTGAAGCTGACGAGCGATTAGCCGTGCATCCGGTTCCCGAACAATATCGGTTTATGACGACAAGGCTCGTTACGCGTAAAGACCAGTTCAGCAGCAAATCGTTTGCTGCTTTCGCGAACTGCATTAAAGCGGCGGGTATTTAAGCGAATAATGGTAGGGTCATCAAGGTGTCCATGATTCTAGGCTGGTTTTATATCCAAATAAAGTCATCGCCCAGGTTATGTAATCACTTGTATTCGGGCTATACCGCCCGGACCACCGGTCATTCAACTTCCTGTTGTTTCAGCGGTTGCAATGAGTTCGAAAGACGTATTCTGCTTGAAGTTGAATGTGTATTCGCCTAGAAAATTGATGTGATCCCATCCAAGAGGGAATTGTGATTTAGCAGTTATTCCGGAAGCTTACATTGCTTTTTGCGGTGTTCAGTTGCCTGCTGGGATAGACGGTATTTCAACCACGATATCTCGATCTGTTCCAAACCATGTGTTCTCCCCTTAAATTATTTTGTATAAAGGATTGATCTTTTTTTAAGGGTTCATTTACCTGCCAACTTGCAAACCAAAAAAAGCTGGCGAATAAGACCAGCTTCTAGTCTCCTCTAGTAATTCACGTTACTACGGTTAAAACTTATTGGTTTACTCACAAAAGAAGTACAAACATAAGATGATGACTCGATTCCATAAAGAAAGAGAAGTCTGATTATTCTTAGACAGGCTTTCTCAAAAAATTAAAACCATTAATAATAATTCCCTTACTTAAAAATATTGGGCAACTATAAGACCAACAATAATAACTATGATTAATACTAAAGTGCCTTTCCAACCTAAACTACCTACTAAATCGACTAAACTATACTGAGCCCTACCCATTCCGTTATTCATATGACCAAATGGATTATTTTCCAATTCTTCTTGTCTTAGTCTTTCTCTTGTTCTTTCAGGAGTTTCATGATCTTTATTCATTATTTACCCCCTAGATAAAAAATTTTAATTAGATATCCAAGACCTTATAATTATAACATTATTATGTTATTTAATGGAATTTAATTGAACATTGAATGGATCTTAAACTATCCTGCCCGTTAGCTGAATGAGATTGCATGGAAACATAGTTAGATACTTATCTAATCGGTAATCGGCTCATGTTCTTGTCCTTTACGGCAAACCTTCTTTTCTTTATTCAACTATCGTTTCCCGCTTAAACTACACCTTTTTTCGAGCAGTTACAATGGGCTGGTAATAACCTGATTCTGATGGCATAGACCATTCGATATCCACAAACCCAGCCGTACTCAAAATATGATTAAAATCTTCTCTTAATATAGCTCTGTATCTCGTTTTGTGATGCTTTGTTATCCATTGCCCATTAATTTCTTGTATTAAAAAATGGTTTGTCTGATAGGTTTTCGCGTCATCTGACCAATCCCAAACCTGAAAAACAATTCGTTTGCCCTTCTCGAAAACGCGTGGCTCAGTAACTCTAGGCTTTTCTTTTACCAGCTCATTATAATCCCTTATGGTTATGAGGAGAATGCCATTATTTTTGACTTTTGAATACATGTTGCTCACAGCCAGATAT
>NZ_ADHJ01000035.1:0-1411 GCF_000193415.1 Paenibacillus vortex V453 | reverse complement strand
ACCCCCAAAAGTTAGACACGGTTATTTCATTAGGCAGCTTTCTCAAAATGAGTTCGGTACTGTACCGGACTCATTTTTAATTTTGCCTTTAACCGTTTGGTATTGTAGTATTCCATATATTTTTTTAGTTCTTCCTTAAAATGTTCCACACATTCAAACTCTTTGTAGTACAGAAACTCCGACTTGAGAATGCCGAAGAAATTCTCTATGACGGCATTGTCGTAACAATTCCCTTTTCGTGACATGCTTTGGAGAATGCCTCTCGACTTAAGTGCATGCCGATACGACTTCATTTGGTAATGCCATCCTTGATCAGAATGAAGGAGAAGATGGTGTTCTTCCGGCAGACGTTTCAGTCCTGCATCCAGCATCTGAGATACCAGAGAATAGGTTGGTCGTGAATCCAGGGTATAGGTGATAATTTCCCCGTTGAATAAGTCCAAAATGGGCGATAGATACAGCTTTTCTCCAAATAACTTAAATTCCGTAATGTCCGTCACCCATTTCTCATTTGGCGCCCCAGCCGTGAACTGGCGGTCCAGATGATTCGGTGCAATCTTGCCGACGCTCCCTTTATATGACTTATACTTTTTCACGCGAACCAGGCATGTAAGACCCATTTTCTTCATGAGTCTCTGAACCTTTTTGTGGTTAACTTTCCACCCACGGACTGCCAGTTCATCACGAATACGGCGATATCCGTACCGTCCGTCATGTTCCACGTAAATGGATTGAATTTCAGCCCTCAACTCGGTATTCGGATCTGGTTGGTTCATACACTTTATAAGGTTGTAATAGGTGCTTCGCGGGACACCAGCCACCTGTACGAGTGCCTTCACCGGATATTTATGCCTTAGTTGCCAGACGGCTTGTGCTTTGTCTTGTTTGGTGATTTTTCCTTGTTTCGAACTAAGGCATTCAACTTTTTTAGATACTCATTTTCCATTTCAAGCTGTTTGATACGTTCTTCAAGTGCTTCGACAGACCCTTCAACTACGGATCGTTTGGTAGACGAATTGGGGTTTTTCTTCATGGATGGACGCCCCTTCTTTTTTGGCTCAAGGGCTTCTAAACCGCCTGTCTCCATCTTTCTCTGCCAGGAATACAACATGGAGAAGTCCGGAAGCTTAAACAAAGCAGCGGTATCCATGAGAGAAGCGTCTGATTGAGCCATATGATTGAGTACGTCCAGTTTAAAGCTTGCCGGATAATTTGTATAGCCGTTAGTAAAGGCAGTCTCACCATGTATCTCATAAAGCTTCAACCAATATTGGAATTGAGACTTGGTTACACGCATTTGATTTGCGTATTCTGTTTGAGATAGAAGATCAGAGTCATACCCTTGAATTAATGCCAATTTGCTACCCTTCGTAAATTTAGTCATAAAAAACTGCACCTCCAACTGTTAGAT
>NZ_ADHJ01000036.1:0-138802 GCF_000193415.1 Paenibacillus vortex V453 | reverse complement strand
ATCCCCGTCTCACAAACAGGGGGCAGTCCCCCATATTGGCGGCTTTTTTGTTTTGTACCATTCACTTGAATGCACGAGAAGAGGTTGAAGATCATTTTGGGGTGCGGAATTTTGGCGATATGAAAAAATTTACCTTAACAAACAATGGATATTTTGTCGATAAATATATGGGGTAGTAACAACAAACTTATCGACATAGGAGGCAGAATATGGACTATTTACAGTTAGGAAAGCAATTCATAGACGGGGAATGGAGAGATGGTAGTAGCAGTATAACGCTGCCTGATATCAATCCTTATAATGATGAGGTAATCACCGCATTTCAAATCGCCAGCGTTGCAGACATTGATGCTGCTTATCAAGCGGCCTGTAAAGCTCAGCTGGAATGGGACAAGGTTAATCCTTACAATAAACGCGATATCCTTGAGAATGCCGTTAAATATATTGAAGTGAATGAGGAAGAGATTACGTCCATTATTGTTCAGGAGCTGGGCGGAACGCGGCTGAAGGCCGCATTTGAAATCGGTCTTGTGAAAAACATCATAAAGGAAGCAGCTACATTCCCTCTTAGAATGGAGGGTAAGATTCTGCCTTCTGTAGAGAACGGCAAGGAGAACCGGCTGTACCGTATGCCCGCTGGCGTAGTTGGGGTGATCAGTCCGTTTAACTTCCCTTTCTTCCTGTCCATGAAATCAGTTGCACCGGCGCTGGGTGCTGGCAATGGAGTGGTACTGAAACCGCACGAGGATTCACCTATTACGGGTGGAACTCTGATTGGCAAGATTTTTGAGGAAGCCGGTGTACCGAAGGGCCTGTTGAACGTAGTGGTGACAGATATCAAGGAGATCGGCGATGCGTTTGTTGAGCATCCGATCCCGAGAATCATTTCCTTCACGGGTTCCACTAAGGTTGGGAGCTATATTGGACAATTGGCTGTCAAGAATTTCAAAAAACCGCTGCTGGAGCTTGGGGGAAATAGCGCGTTCATTATTATGGAGGATGCGGATATCGACTACGCGGTGCAAGCGGCGACATTCAGCAGATTCACGCACCAAGGTCAGATTTGCATGTCGGCCAACCGAATTCTGGTACAGAAGACGATCTATCAGGAATTTATCGATAAATTCGGAGCGAAGGTCTCTACGCTTACAACAGGTGACCCGAGTGATCCTCAGACCATCCTTGGACCCGTCATCAACAACCGTCAGGCAGAGACACTGCAGCAGCTGATTGCACAGGGCATTGAGCAAGGGGCGGTTCCGCTGTTGAAAGGTCAGATTACGGGCAGAATGGTGGAGCCTACCATCCTCATAGACGTCAAACCGGATATGGTGGTAGCGCAAGAGGAGCTGTTTGGCCCGGTTGTGTGTATCATTCCGTTCGAAACAGAAGCAGAAGCTATTGAAATTGCCAACCATTCACGTTTTGGGCTTAGCGGGGCTATTCATACCTCCAATCTGGAGCGTGGGGTAGAGATGGCGAAGAAAATCCACACCGGTATGATCCATGTGAATGATGTCACGATTAACGACGAGCCGATTGTTGCTTTTGGGGGAGAGAAACAGTCCGGGCTGGGCCGCTTGAATGGGGCATGGAGCCTGGATGAATTCACCACGATGAAGTGGATATCGGTTCATTACGGACAAAGGAAATTCCCGTACTAAGGGCTGGGGGGAGATAGGATGGTAAATGTGACTGAAGTTCAAACACAGCATGAGTTGATCCGAGCTTTTGTAAGGATAGCTCCACTGCTGAATAATCTTACGAATGATGATATCACCATTGGCATATATGATACGGAGAAACTGATCATCAACTATCCGGGCAAAACGTTCTCATTGAATGTGAGCCCAGGTGACCCTTTAATGGAAGGGGATATCGTCACCAACGCGATCAGGAATAATACGGCTCTATCCGCGGTCGTTCCGAAAGAGCTGTTTGGTTTCCCGCTTGCTGCACGCGCGATCCCGCTGCATGACGAGCAGGGCCGCGTTATTGGCGGCGTAGGCATGGGGACCAGCCTCGAGAAAGCGAATAAGCTTTTTGAGATGGCCGAAAGCTTCTCTGCTATTGTCGAACAGACAACGGCGTCCATTGAAGATATAAGCCAATCGGTTTCTCACCTCACCGAGCGTGTAACCAACGTAACGACTCAAATGAAGGACGTCAGCTCAAGTGCTCAGCAGATCGGTAAGATTTCCACCGTGGTTAAGGAGATTTCGGAGCAGAGTAACATGCTGGGGCTGAATGCTTCCATCGAAGCAGCAAGAGCAGGTGAAGCGGGAAGAGGTTTCTCCGTCGTTGCCGATGAGATTCGGAAGCTGGCGACCATCTCCAAAGAGAATGTGGATCGGATTAATGGTATTACGAAGAATATTCAGGAACTGCTGCTGGGATTAAATCATGCTTTTTCTGATATTCACACGTTAACTGACAGCCAGTCAGGGGCGATTCGAGAATTCTCAGTAACGATCCAGGAAATTAGCAATAAAGCCGAGGAATTAGCCCAGGTGGCAGAAGAAACTCTTTTCTCAAAAGAAAGCAAGCCCATTGTTTAGTATCGAAGAAGCCGCGATCATCGCGGCTTTTTTTGTTGGAAACCGACGCGGGTGAGATACAGTCACGTTAATATGGTTAATAAGTTCATAGAAGATCATTCAGCCCGATGATAGGACATAAATACATGTAGGGCTCTTATTTAGGGGATACTATTTGTCGATTCATTTTAATATTTTGAAGAAGGAGCTCTTGCACAGTGGTAGACTTCCTAATGAAATTCAATCCGATTACGCAAGCATTCATTGCGACTTTGTTTACATGGGGAATGACTGCATTAGGGGCAGCCCTTGTGTTTATGACAAAAACATTAAACCAGCGACTATTGGACAGCATGTTAGGTTTCGCCGGTGGTGTCATGATTGCCGCTAGTTATTGGTCTTTATTAGCGCCAGCTATAACCATGTCGGAAGGAAATCCCATAGGGAACTGGTTTCCGGCAGCCTTTGGATTCTTATTAGGCGGGGTATTTCTGTGGGGAATTGATAAAATATTACCTCACCTTCATCCCAATTCTTCGATTGCTGGTGCGGAAGGATATCTTCCAAAACGAAGAAAAAGAAGTACATTGCTGGTGCTCGCCATTACGCTTCATAATATTCCGGAAGGCTTGGCAGTAGGGATAGCCTTTGGTGCGCTCGCCAATGGGGGAACCGAGGCTTCCCTGGCTGGTGCTCTGACGCTGGCCCTCGGCATTGGCATACAAAACTTCCCGGAAGGCGTGGCGGTTTCCATGCCTCTAAGAGGAGAAGGGATGTCTCGAAGAAAGAGCTTTTTCTATGGACAGTTTTCGGGTATGGTCGAGCCCATTGCTGCCGTAATCGGTGCAGTGGCTGTCTCATTTATTGAACCTTTATTACCTTACGCATTAAGCTTTGCAGCTGGAGCTATGATCTTTGTAGTAGCCGAAGAGGTTATACCCAGTTCGCAAGAAAAAGGCAATAAGGATCTAGCGTCAATGAGTTTAATGTTCGGCTTCACATTGATGATGATTCTTGATGTTGCATTAGGATAAATGACTGGAACATGTATGTATTGAGAATTCAATTTTCTTAGAGAAGAAGGCCATGAAGGATGATTCCTGCATGGCCTTTTACTGAGCTAGGCTGATGATTGGTTCTTATTAGATAAAAGCACTTGTGATGATAACCAGCAAGATGAACAATACCAAGATTGCTCCTACACCGTTACCATATCCACCATATCCACCATATCCACCTTCTACTACTTCTCCCATGGCTCATTCCCTCCTCCTTGTAAAGCATATGATATTCTATGATGATCTGATGGAAAGGACAGGGTGTTCCGGCAATGAAGTTTTGAAGTGGGTAGAATCAGAGCTAGAGAGCGATAATGAAGCAGCTTAATTCAGCTTCATTCTGTTACAATAGATATACTATCTTATAGAAATGATGTTGATCATGAAAATTGAACTGGGACACCAACAAATCGAAATTCATGTGGAATACGGTCCACGGAAAAAACTCTCGATCCATATCCATCCCTCAGGGCTGGTTACGGTGAAGGCACCGAATTATACAAGTGATGATGTGGTGATACATACCGTAAGGCAGCATGAGAACAAGATATTGAAGCAATTGCAAGCCATCGAAGCAGCACGTACCTCACCGAAGGTCAGTGAATACGAAGAGGAAGGCAAGTTCCTTCATCTCGGTCAATATTGTTCGCTTCATGAGTTAATCGAGACGAAGGGGCGTACGGAAGAAGAGCTTCAGAACGATTTGAAGAAGTTCTATTTCGCAAGCTGCAAGAAGGTAGTCGGTGAACGCATCAAAATCTATCAGAAGCTGCTGAAAGTCACGCCTAAATCCTTCATCATCGAGGAGTCCCGAACAAAATGGGGCAGCTGCAGCTCGGCTAAACATCTCACCTTCAACTATCGTCTTGCGATGGCGCCCATCGAGGTCATTGACTACGTGGTCATTCATGAGCTTTGTCATCTCTTGCATATGAACCACGATCGATCCTTTTGGCGGCTTGTCGGAAGTGTAATGAAGGATTACAAGGAAAAGGAAGCATTCCTCGCCAGGTATGGTCACGCCATGACATTGTAACGCTTCAAGAAGCTCCGTGGAGATGCTTGTGGACAAAACACCTCTACTCGGGGTGAATCTGTCACCCTGTATGATCTATCCGTCTACATCAATGCCATACGAAGTGGATGGGATTACACGCTTGTGAACAATATAATGGGCATAATAAACGCCGATTTTCTTAAGGATGAATTGAATTTAGATAAGCAGCTGAACAAAAATCAAGATAGAACTTCATGTGGACGATAACTCAAGTTATCACAAGAAGAGAACGCCTGAATCAGGCGTTCTCTTTATATTCTTTTCAAGCCTGTTTTTGTTCCAGGACGGTCTTTTAAAACCGCCCTGTAGCCAGCATACGTTCTCTGGATATGCGGCTGAGAGAGAGGACGACCGCCTGCGCTGCTCCATAATCATGGCTTGATAGAGCTTGAAGTGTATCCCGGTTGATTCCGATCGCGCTGTAATGCTTGATATGTGGAGTTTGCTTGAAGCGGACGATCGCATACATGCATAATTTATCCCGAAATGAGTCAAACGTGCTCAGCATCACGCCGTTGCCCAAGGATTCTACAATTTCTCGCATTAATAGGAAATGATGCTTGGTGTATAACGGATAATCATCCATCTGCTCGGCGATTCGCTGTGCCTCAACATGAGCTGCAAGCGACTCCAGGTTTAGGCGAATCTCCCGCTTCGGGTCTTTCATGATTTCGAAACAATAGAAGAGCATGGACTGAATTTGTTCAATTAAATCGAGAAACTCCTTGCTGCTCACTTCCTTGACCAACACGCCGCGATTTTTGAGAGAGGTAACATAGCCTTCCGACTCCAGTCGGGCAATCGCATGGCGGACCGGTGTACGGCTCATTTGATACTCCTCGGCTAATTCATTCTCCGATAGCAGGGTGCCCGGCATGAGTTCTCCGAGAACCATCCGCTCACGCAGCAGCAGGTATGCTGTGTCGACAAGCGATATTTTGTTCATATAAGTAGTTCCTTTCTGCCCACGACCAGTGTTTCTTGAGATGGTCTCTTTCGACACTCCACGTTATTTTAACATTTTACCCTATATTAACAGTCTTCTAAGAAGGTGCGCAACCAATTCGGAAATTTAACAAACCTGTTCATCTGCGAAGATATCCTTCTTACATTCAACTTGTATCCTACTTGTGTACCACAGAATATGAGATCTATTTCAGGAGGATATAGGATGCTAAAAAACAAAAGACACACAGGTCGCCAAAGTTTGATTCTAACGCTTGTCATGATGATGGTTATTCTCTCCGGCTGCGGAACTGCCGCAAGTTCCGAATCCAGGAGCGAAGGAATTCCGGAAGTCATCCGCGTGGGCATGATGCCAAGTGAAGAGGGGGAGATGAATCGTTCCCAGGAGCAGCTGGCCAAAGACATTACAGATGCAACAGGCATTCCTGCCGAAATATTTGTAGCTGAGGATTACAATATGGTTATTGAAGCGCTTCGTGCAGGTAAAATCGAGATTGGACTCATTGGTCCGTTTGGCTACATCATCGCAACGGAGCGGGCGAACGCCAAGCTGCTTGTCCGTTCTGAAAGTGGACAATCATCCAACACCGTCATTCTCGTTCGTGAAGACTCCCCTTATCAAAGTGTAAAAGATTTGAAAGGCAAAGATTTTCTATTCGTCGATCCGGCATCGACTTCAGGTAACTTGTATCCCCGTGCCACGCTGATGAATGAACTCGGCCTGGCAAACAATGAGCTGGAATCCTTTTTCGGCAGCGTCGCCTTCTCGGGCGGACATGACAAATCGCTCCTTGCCCTGGCAAATAACAATGCCGACGCAATCGGAACGTCCAGTTTGATGCTGCCGATGCTGGCAGAATCGGGTCTTGTTAAAGAAGAAGATTTCCGCGTGATCGCCGAGTCCGAGCCCATCGTTGGCGGTGCTCCGCTGCTGTATCGGCAAGATCTGCCTGAAGAGCTGGTAACCAAGCTTCGAGAGCTTATGCTGGATTATCACACTAAAAATCCTGAGTTTATGGAAAGCGTAGGCGCTTCTTCATTTGTAGAGGGGAGCGACAGTGATTTTGATCCGATTCGTAAAGTCGCTAAAGCGCTTGAAATGTCCCCTGAGGAATTGCTGAGCAAATAGAGATAAACAAGGGAGGATTTAAACATGACACTATTGCAAGTGGAAGGCCTGTCTAAAATATATCCGGATGGAACCAAAGCACTTGACAACCTGAATTTAGAGATTCGTCCGGGAGAGTTCGTTGTTGTTATCGGACCCAGTGGTGCCGGCAAGAGCACATTGCTGCGCAGCTTGAACCGTATGATCGAGCCGACAAACGGGAAGATACGTTTTAAAGGCGAGGAGACAATGGGGATTAAGGGGAAAAAGCTGCGCGAAATGCGCCGCCATATGGGCATGATTTTTCAGGGATATAATCTTGTCACCCGCGTATCGGTAATCAAAAATGTGCTTCATGGCCGCCTCGGTTATATGAGTCCGTTCAAGGGCGCGCTTGGCCTCTACTCCAAATCGGATACGGAAGCTGCCAAGAGCATGCTGCAGCGTGTCGGGTTATATGAGCAAATGTACAAACGCGCCGATGAGCTTAGTGGAGGCCAGCAGCAACGAGTAGGGATTGCGCGAGCCTTATCCCAGAAGCCGGACTTGATATTGGCGGATGAACCGATTGCGAGCCTGGATCCGGCTTCCTCCGAGACGATCATGCATTATCTGTACACGATCTGCAAAGGAGGAGGGCATCGCCTGCCTGTGCAATCTTCATCAGGTTGAAATCGCCAAGAAGTATGCCACCCGCATCATTGGCATCCACAAAGGTTCCAAAGTGTTTGACGGGTCCCCTGAGGAGCTCACAGACGATATGATCCAGCTCATCTACAACCAGAGCCATGCTAAAGTGAAGGAGACCGCCTGACATGAATGCGGCACAAATGCAATCCGCTCGTAAAATGAAACGGACCCAGACGATACTGTTCCTCATCGTGCTGCTGGCTCTTGTTATCTGGTCTTCAATCGGCGCCGAATTTTCGCTTCCCGCGCTGTTTGCAGGGGTGGGGGAAAGCTTTCGCTTTATCTTTCTCGATTTTCTGCCGCCGGATTTCTCTTCACTGCCGAAGCTCCTCGAGCCTGCGATGCAGACCATATACATGAGCGTCGTGGCGATGGTTATCGGTTCGATTGTAGCCGGACTCCTGTCCTTCTTAGCGGCAGCCACGACAAGTCCGCATCCTTATCTGCAGGTGTTTGTCCGAGCGGCTACGTCGTTGTTCCGGAACATTCCGGTTGTCATCTGGACTATCCTGCTGGTCGCAGCTTTCGGGCTTGGCACTATCGTTGGCACGATGTCGCTCATATTGATCTCGATAGGCATGCTGACCCGATCCTTTGCGGAGGTGCTTGAGGAGATCGATATGGGTCAGGTAGAAGCGGTTCGCGCGGCTGGAGGTAGTTATTTTCAAGTATTGTCTCAAGCGGTCATCCCGCAATTCATGCCTGGATTTATCGGCTGGAGCCTGTACAATTTCGAAATTAATGTGCGCGCTTCGACGATTGTCGGGATGGTTGGCGGGGGAGGCCTCGGTTTTATTCTGCAATCCAATCTGAAATTGTTTCAGTACCAGAAAGCCAGCATGGCTGTACTTCTCGTGCTTGTCATTGTTCTTGTAGTTGAAACGATCACCAATCGTGTAAGGGAGCGGATCATATGAGGGCGCAATGGAATGAGCCAAAACCATCCCTGACGGTGCTTACGTCTATGGCGGAGCCCAAAAAACCCAAAAAGAACCGCCTTCTTGTGGTGGGAATGCCTCTTGTTGCCTTGCTGTTTGTGTTCAGCTTAATTCAGCTGCAATTCGACTATTCCCGGATCGCCGCAGGTTTCATGAAGCTCATGGGCATTGTCCAAGTCATGTTTCCTCCCGACTTTACGGCGTGGCGGCATGTGCTTCTGGCAGCGATGGAATCGTTGCAGGTCGCCATTCTGGGAACCGTGCTGGGTATCCTGATTGCTTTTTTTCTCTCCTTTTTGGCAGCAAGCAATCTGACGCCCCATCCGTTCATTGCGTGGATCATCCAAAGTGCCGCTTCGCTGCTGCGTGCGATACCGACTGTCGTGTGGGCGCTTATTTTTATCGTGTCTGTCGGGCTTGGATCGCTTACAGGCGTGCTGGCCATTACCGTGTCTGCGGCAGGCATGCTCATTAAAGTATTCGCGCAATCGCTGGAAGAGGTCGACAAAGGCGTGCTGGAAGCGATGCAGGCCACCGGCGCCAGCTGGCTTGCCATCGTCATGCAGGGTATTTTGCCAACGGTAAAGACGGCCTTTATTGCCTGGTGCGTACTGCGGTTCGAGGGGGACCTTGGAGAATCTACGATTCTTGGCGCAGTCGGTGCAGGCGGTATCGGATATGAGCTGACCCATGCGATGAAATCGTATAATTTTGCCGGGGCTTTGTTTGTCGGTCTCGTTATCTTTATCATGGTATTCAGCGTAGAGCTTGTGGCGAATCGATATAAAATGAATCTGAAAGTTCGTAAACACTAACCACTTGTTAAATAAAAATAGAAAATGAGGAGTTCTGATCATGTCTATATCAATATCAAACAACCTAGTAAAGCAGGGCCCCTTAGTTCAAGCCAAATACAGCGTTGGCAACCGGATTACGATGTCCTGGAATACGGCTGCACATGTTGAGGTCGAGGGCATCTACCTTTCAAATCAACTGGAATTTGACGAGTCCCAAAGCGCGCGGCTTGAAGCTCATATTGATCTGGAGGCTGCTTCTGTAACAAGAACACTGTCCCTGGGTCGCAATTACTATCACGTAAAGTTCAACGATGGCTCTGTCTCAACAATATATGACCGTATGATCAATACAGACGGAGTGATCAATTTCCGTGATATGGGCGGATACCTTACAGAGGATGGACGAACCACTCGCTGGGGAGCACTGCTTCGCTCCGCCGATCTGCATGAACTGAGTGAGCAGGATCTGCATATAGCAGGTACACTCGACATTGACTGGATATGCGACTTGCGCAGCGATTTCGAGGTAGCGAAACGTCCGAGCCCCGCAATGGGCAAGGCAATCAATACGAATATCCCCTTTATGGCGGAAGCTAATCCGGAGGATATGCAGAAGATCGGACTTGACCTGAACGCAGGTTACAAAGCCATGATGATGAATACGGAGAAGTGTTCGCTCATTCTTCATGAGCTGTTACAGGAAGGTCGGCACACGTCTTTGTTCCACTGTGCTGCCGGCAAGGACCGTACAGGGGTGGTATGCGCGCTTATTCTTCTCACGCTGGGTGTGCCGCGCGATGTGGTCATCGAGGATTATGAATTGACCAATCTGGCGGTGGATGAACTCATGAAGCGTTTCCTGGCAGACAGCAAGGATTACATGGACCATATGCCTGAGTTAATGGGAAAGACAGGAGAGATCCCGGAAATGATGAAAGCTAACTTTATACAGGCTTCGCTCGAAGCAATTGATGAGAATTACGGATCCTTTGATCGGTATCTTCATGAAGGGCTTGGCGTTACTGAGGAAGAAAGAACGGTACTTAAAAACAAGTACTTGGTATAGATGGACGTCTTACTCGTAGAATAATGATCAGCTCAACCGTACCTATACGTTCACGAACATTCCATCCTCATAGTCTGCGGATTGTTAAACTATACGGTTGGTTTGTCTTGAATGTTCAAACACCCTCTTTAAACAAGAGGGTGTCTGGATTTTTATTCATACATGTTGGCTATAAAGCGGCAAGCTGGTTACCAGCCAACGCGAATAATGAGTCCTTTTGGATCACCCACCTCTAAATAAGCGGCTTGACCGTTGACATCATCATAGGCAAAACCGTATGCCAAACGGTCGATGCTATGATCATGCCAGAATTTCGCATAAAAATTCGCTGGTGCAGCTTTATAATAGTTGGATACCGTATTCCAGTTGCTCGTTGTGTATACATGACGGTTAATGGCTGCGCAAGTGGCAGCATCTGTAAGCGCACCATCACATCTTAGAATGTCCTGTGTGCTGTAGCTTGAGTATCCGCTAAAATAATTGGCATTGGCTCCGCCTGGAGCAAAGGAGCCATGAATCGGTGCTACAATCCGGTACGGAGCCTGTATCGTTGCAAGTGATTTGAAAGCGGCAGGCACCTCATTCTGATATTTGGTGAATATCCCGGCACGGGTTTCCGATTCAAGCTCGCCAACGGTCTTATCGTAGGAGCCCGATTGGTTTACGAGACGATGTTGAATGGGGAAACCAAAACCATCAACACGGGTCGTATTTCCATGATACCCTGCGTTGTCAATCGTAAATTCGACAAAATCGAAGTAAATGTTCCGGTTCGGATCGGTGGGATTGTTGATATCAGGTCCGGCAAATCCATCGTTGTAAGTCTTAATATAGAGCGGTGTGCCTACGCTTAGAAACATTCGGCCGGATGTAATTTTGGGCAGATTCACCCACGATGCGTCACTCACGGTATGATAGATATTGGCATAATTGATCCCATTTTTAGTCAGATGTCCGGGCGCATCATTCAGAGCCGTAGAAATCGGCACCAAATTTCCGCTTAAATCCAGATAACTCCACTTATTGTTGGCAGGGTTTATGCCGAGAACGCCCCAGTATACTTGGTTGTCGGCGTATGCGCCTCCTGTGCCGTTTAATATTTTCATGGATATGGAGCCGCCTGGTGCAACGGGAATGGTGGACGGATTGATGTCGTAGATGGAACCGGAAGAATTGGATGGTGGAGGAGTATTGCCAGCAGTAAATGTGAATGTGCCGGTATCGTAAGCGGGAGTTCCATTGTTGTAAGTGAAGAAATAAGTAATAACGGAGCCACTGTTTATGCCTGAGATGGCCTGCTCATATCGGGATTTGCCGCTATTATTGGCCATTCGATAATTTTGCTGGGGGCCGCCATTAATTTGATAATGAACATCCACCCAGCTCGTATTCACGGTTGATTTGAACCAGACCGTCGCCACAGCCCCGGATAGTTCAACCCCTTGGGTGTAGTCAGCAGCCTCTGCTCTGGAATTAAACAAGGAAAAGGATGTAACCAGCATGAATAAGACTAGCAGGGAAGACAAGCATTTTCTCATCATTGTTCCTCCTAAGTATGAAATTAGATTACAAGATGCATCCTGCTGGGCAGGGGGGCTCAGCGACCCATTTTACACACATCACCCTCTTCATCAAAAATAATATATATAAACCAATAAATGCGCTTACAATCAGTATTATAATGACATCTCCGAAGCAATTACAGGAGCGAGATTTCGGATGAGGGATTCAAAATTCGGGTCAAATAGGATTGACAGTTCAAGAGAAAAGCAATTATACTCTGGATAAACTTAATCGTTTAAGTTGATCTTGATCCGCCATCATAAACGTTATTTTAGTAAGGATTTACACATCATCAATGAGACAAGAAAAAGGACTATATATCACTTTCACTTAATCGATTAAGTTGCAAATATTGAAATGAAAGGTGGAAAAGAACGAATGGAATCCCGGATTCTTAGCTTATCTGGTCTTAATGCAAGTCGATTGAACAACGAAAGAGATGCCTGGATCTATTTGCCTCCAAGCTACGATGACTTGCAAAGCCTAAGGTACCCCGTGCTTTACATGCATGTTGGACAGCATGTATTTCAATCCCGCAAGCGATCGGGAGAAACCTGGGGGCTTCGGGAGACGCTGGACGGTTTGATTCGAAACGGTGAGATCCAGGAGATTATAGTGGTTGCGGTTGAACATAAGCAAAACGAGGGAGCGAGTGAGTATTTCCACGATCAATGTGTGTATCCGATTCAAATGCTGGGTGAGCAATATGAATTTTTCCTGATTTACGAGTTGAAGCCGATCATCGATCGAATGTTTCGGACGCTGTCGGACGCTTCCCATACAGCACTGATGGGTTCCTCAGCCGCAGGACTTGCGACTTACAACATAGGTATGCGGAATCCTGATGTATTCGGTTTGCTCGGGATGCTGTCCCCGTTCTTTGTCCATCTGGATGAAGAGACGTTTGTCGAACAGAAGCAGTATCGGCCGCATAAGCCAAATCCCGGTCAAAAGCTATGGCTCGACATCGGTGGAGCCGAAGGTTTCTTCATGCCGATTCACGTTCGTTCGGTGGCGGAAGAACTGTTAAGCAGCGGTTGCGTACAAGGGGAGACGTTGTATTTCTACGAGGAACCTGACGCCGCGCATGCTGAGACCGATTGGGGAAGACGTGCGCAGCTTCCGCTGCGATTCTTTTTTGGCAGGGAGGGCGTCTCCCAAAGAGTTGACTTGTTCGGACCTGATACGGTCGGAATGGAGGGGGCTTCCGCAACGCTAAACGCAGTCGTAACGCTGGACAACGGGTTGATGTACACCGACTTAGAAGGGGGCTGTACCGTCGATCATCCCGCAATTCTGGAGGTGACGCCTGAAGGAAGGCTGCATCCTAGGAAGCCGGGAGAAACGATCGTTCGATATCAGAACCGCAATTTACAGGCAAGCATGAAAATCGCGGTCGTAGAGAAACTCTCGGCTACCGTCACGGTGGAAGTAGAGGTGAGTGTACCGGACACGACACCTGAGGATGCATCCATTCATGCGGTATTTAAGCTATCGAAGGTCCGAAAGGGTCTCTACAGGGGTACTGCCCGCCTTCCGAGGGGAGTCTGTTTCCGATTTAAGGTTTCACGGGGGTATGAGAAGGAAGAAGCGGATGATCAGAACCGCCCGGTACCGTACCGAAGATTAAACGCTGACAGAGATCAGAAAGTTTCGTATATAGTGGACAATTGGATTGATTTGCCTGCAGGAGAACATACGAAAGGGGAGCAATCGTAATGAGTTGTGCCAGAATCATTACGTTTCAATCGTTCTATTCAACGGTCATGAATAACGTCCGCGACATTCACATTTATTTGCCGCCAAGTTACGACCGCGATACACAGACGCGGTACCCGGTTCTATATGTCCATGACGGGCAGAATGTATTTCATTCTGGCTTTAATGGTCAGTCCTGGCGTCTGGACCATGTGTGCAACCGGCTGATTTCGGAAGGCCGGATGGAGGAGATTATCATTGTTGCTATAGGCAATGCGGGCTTGCTCCGAAACGAGGAATACGCGCATGGAGGCCCATTTGCAGAGCGGTTGCCATATCCATGCCGTGGAGAAGCATACGAACGCTTTTTAATCAGAGAGCTGAAGCCATTCGTAGACCGATCCTTCCGAACGAAACGTGAAAGCCGTGATACGGGACTGATGGGTTCCTCCAGAGGAGGGCTGGTCACGTATCATCTTGGTTTCAATCGACCCGACGTTTTCGGCAAGGTGGCTATGTTGTCGCCCTATTTCTATCAATATCATGAGAGTTCTTTAAGCCATGAACCCATATTCAATCAATATGAGGAGAAAGGACCTCTTAAGCTCTGGATCGATACCGGGGGCATGGAGGGGATGACAGTGCTGGCAGACCACGTCCGGGAGATGGCCGCACGCCTCTTGCGTCTAGGCTATCGTTATGGAGAGGAGCTGGCTTTCGGGTATTTTCCGGAAGCAGTACATAACGAAGAGGCTTGGGCGGATCGGGTTCATGGACCGCTGCTATTCTTGTTCGGTCATCTGGGGGAACCAGAAGGAGTGGAACTCACAGGCAGCCGGGTGGCGGGGATGGAGGGTAAGCCGACCTATGTGCACCCGTTGCTCCGGTACGCAGGAGGCCTGACCATCGTGGACGGAGAAGCCGAACTCGTAATGGATCCAGAAGACAGTGCGCATATCGATGAGCATGGTTTGATCGTACCACGGTCAATAGGTGATTGCTGTGTGCGGTATGAGAAGGGCCGACTCGGCAGCGCCCTCCATCCGTTGACCGTGCTGCCTCATCTGCGGGAGAAGGCGAACGTTGCGATCCGAGTGCGCGTGCCGACGGATACGCCAGAAGACGCCAGAATTCATGCGGGGATTCCGCTGGTGAAGAAGGGGGTTGGCATTTATGAAGCCGAGGCCGAGCTTCCGTTAAATGCAGGATTCTCTTTTCATATCACCGAGGAATCAGGCCTTATGGAAGCGGATCATGAGGGAAAAGTTTCTGTACAACGACACTTCGTTGTGAACGGTGATTTAAAATTACAATACGAGGTAATCCAATGGACGCGGGGACAGGCATTCTAATCCTAAGGTGGCACCGCTTGATTGATGTTTACATGAGCATAAACCTTGTCCGCTTCGTTCGTTGACGTACGAATGAGCATTCTTTATGATTAACCTAGCAAACACGGCTTCTGATGCGAAAGCCGCCGATTGAGATTGAGTAAAGGATGCTGAAACACATGAAAAAAGTAACTATGAAGGTGATTGCCGAGGAAGCGGGCGTATCGGTGGCGACCGTTTCCTATATTCTGAACAACGTGAATAATCAATCGATCTCTTCCGAAACACGGGAAAGAGTAATGAAAGCTGCCCAAAGGCTCAATTATAAACGAAACTTAACAGCACTGGCGCTGAAAAGCGGCAAGTCGGAGCTGATCGGCGTTCTGTTACCCGATCAGACGGGTGAACCTTACTGGGCACGTTATCGGTATTCACAGGCATTGTATCATCTAGGGAAGCATTTGAACGACGCTGGATACCAGCTGGTCGTTTCCTATATCGACCCGGAATTCTCCAAACTTCCGATTCTGTTGGAGAGGGAGCTGGACGGGGTCTTCATTCTGAATGCTTCTTCCTCCATTTTTCACTCGGATCTCCAAGCATTACGGTGTCGGGAATTCCCATCATCGGGTACTCGATACATCGCTTGATGACCCTCTCTTCCATACGGTTGTCCCGGATTTTGAGGCGGGCATCGAGGATGCTGCAAGGCGACTTGGAGCCGAGCCGCAATTTCTTCTGATCGACCATTATGTCGATCAAGGCATGACGGAGCAGATTAGGGAAATGGCCGGCATGGACGAGAAGCGGATGCATGTTTATTCCAGCGCTTCGGAGCTTGAAAAGTTTCTCGCTCAATACTCAGGTCTACCGGGCGTTGTCATCAATGAATTCTTGTGCGAACAGGCACTCCGTTTTGACACCGCAGGCAGGCTCGCCGCTTTGTGTACAAGCGGTTGCCCAGAACTAATCTCCGGGAGGGCGGAGACTGTTGTTTTTGATGCTGACGCTTACCGGGAAGCGGCCGAAGTTATGATTCAGTACATTGCCCGCCCACAGGATCATTATCCGAACAACCATATTTTACAGAAGATCGTTCATGGGGAGACGCTAGCATAACAAGTGTAAAAAACGGCAGTCGGTTAACATCGGCTGCCGTTTTTTCGTGCTTGATGCTGCAGCTGCACACCATCAACTTTTTAGATATTGCTCTTATAAACGAGTGTGGTGCTAGGGTAGAGAGCGGTTCATTGTCAACATTTGCCCAACACCTGCGCAACACCGTTTCGAAATTCCGTTGGTGCGACTCCTTTCCACTTACGAAAGGCTTTGCTGAAATGAAATTCGTCGCTGTAGCCGCAGGCGTGAGCGATTACGCGCAACGTATGATTTGTATAGGTCAGGTAGCGTTCGGCGTGCTGCATCCGGATGGCGGTCAAATAGTCTTTGGGCGGGAGGTGGATGTGCTTCAGGAATAGTTTTCGCAGATACGACACCGAAATGGCGTGCTCCCGAGCCATCTGCTCGATATGAAGAGGCTCCGCGAAATGATTCTCGATCTCCTTCTTAATGCGAGCGTATCGTTCAAAAGCCTGCTCTTCTTGCACAGGAGCCTGTTCCTGCTGATGCAGCTTTGCGATCAATCGGAGAAGAATGGCGCTGCTCTCCAGCTCACTGTCGGGATTAGTCGGTACCCACGTATGCGTAACGTCCCTGAAAGTAGAATCCAGTTTTAGAGCAATATCCCCATTGAATTTCTTGACGAACGGCAAATCCAGTCGAGGAACAGCTGCCGGCATCTGCCATTGACCCGTGGAAAAATGCACAGCGCAGCATTCAAACAACACCATGCTCATGAGCAGGGGGGATTCGGTAGAGCTTGCCATGCGCATACGCAGCCCAGGCTCCATGTAAAACAGCATACCCGGTTCGACTTGATACGTTTGATCCGTATGAAAAACACCGCTGCCTTCGTGAATCCAATAAAAACTGTGCAGCGTGGTGTTGTTTCGTATGTCCGACCAGTTGGAGGAGGTCATCTTTTGGAAACACCAATTAATTCGCACAACCAAGTCCTGCATCTGATACATAGCAACTCACCTTCTGAAGTCGAATTTTTTGGTAAAGTGATTAGAACGTGGTTCTTTCTTAAGTTTATCCTAACCACGGGTTGAATTCCAATTTTCAAAAGAGCGATTTTGACATGTAAATGCCCTTCTTGGCTATGGTGTTCGGGAAGGGGTTCTTTTATGTTTATTAAAAAGGACGATTAAAAGGAGGCCTACTATGATTCGACTATTCAGCACGCACCAGATTCGTAAGAGCACGGAACTTGAGGGACTTTGGGATTTCACGCCTGCTGCTTATATGGGGGAAAAGGTAGGAGCGTATCGATATCGATTACCGGTACCGGGCTGTTGGGAGATGCATCCCGAGTTTGGTAACTACCGGGGGATTGGCGTCTATAGGCAGAAGGTAACCCTTCATCAACGAAGTAATCTCCGCTTGGAATTCAAAGGCGTTAGCCATACGGCTCATGTATATTTCGATGGCGTAATGAAAGCCTGTCATTATAACGCATATACTGCTTTTGAGTGTGTCATCCCTCAGGTAGAAGCTGGTACTCATGATTTGGTGGTCTACGTTGATAATTCATTTCATGAGGATTCCGCTCTCCATGTACCCAATGATTATTACACCTATGGAGGGATTATACGGCCGGTTGCCGTAGAAGAAATAAGCGATTTATACATTCAAAATGTCATGTTTACACCCGTCAGGCAGGGTCTTGGTTGGCATGGTTCATGGAAAGTGGTCGTCCGAAACATGGGTCAGGCAGAGAGAATGGTATCGATCCGAGGAATACTTGCAGGAATAGACGCGGAGCTGGGCAGGTCCCTGGTGAAGTCGGGAGAAACTGTGGAGATTTCTTCGTGGGTGGCATATCCGGATGTGAAGGAATGGTCATTGGAAAATCCCAACCTCTATGCACTGACAGCCATCCTTACGACAGAGGAAGGCTACGATTGCGATGATTGGCTGGATCGCGTAGGTTTCCGGACGATTACGACGGATAACGGAAAAATCCAGTTGAACGGCAAGGATGTCGTTCTTCAAGGAGTCAATCGGCATGAGGATCATCCCATGGCCGGATCAGCGCTTCCTCTTCATCTGATGGTGAGAGACTTGGAACTTATCACGGATCTGGGATGTAACGCCGTTCGGACGAGCCATTATCCCTACGATGAGCGTTTTCTCGATTTATGTGATGAACGCGGTATTGCGGTGTGGGAAGAGAATCATGCCAGAGGCTTGAGTCTAGAGCAAATGCTGAATCCGAATTTTGGCTGGCAGAGCGAGCAGGTGACACGTGAAATGGTGCAGCAGCATTATAACCATCCGTCCATTCTTATATGGGCCATTCTTAATGAATGTGCAAGTCATACCGAAGAGGGGAGAGCCCATTATGAGAAACAGCTGACGATCATCGGCGAGCTTGATCCAAGCAGGCCCCGTTCCTTCGCTTCCCATCACAGGGATCAAGAGAAGTGTTTTGACTTGGCGGAGATTGTGTCTTTCAATCTTTACCCCGGTTGGTATACCGATGAGGATCCGGGAGAACTGGCGGATCAGGCAAGGCTTTGGGCAGATGCGTTAGGCGGAAAGGGGAAACCCATGATCATGAGCGAGTTCGGGGGGGACGGGTTTTACGGATTCCGCAGTCCGAATCGGGAGAAGGGCTCGGAGGAGAGGCAGGCCGATATTATCGACAGCAATTTAAGGGCTTACCTGGAACGGGATTATATATCCGGCATTTTCATATGGCAATTCAGCGATTGTCGTGTGACGGAAGGCCTTGGCTGGCTGCTGGCCCGTTCATGTACACGTAACAGTAAAGGCATTGTGGATGAATATCGACGTCCCAAGCTGGCCTATGAAACCGTTAAGCGATATTTTCGGGGACGATGATGTTAGGTGAAGCGGCACATTAAAGCGCAACTTCTACCGATGCTATAGGAAAACAGCCTGTGATGGATACGCCAGGGAAAATGTTCAGCACGAGGGGTTTTGAAGGCGTCTGATTATATTGCGTGATGGCCGGGCTGATAGTCGAACATGCGTTGGATGCGGATTTCTATATAAGATTATGGCTGTCCCCCAAGATTGCTTCTGATTTTGGGGGACAGCCAGTTGCAGGAGTATACCAAAGCGCACCTCTTGCAGTGAGGAATCCCTCTCGTGCAGGCGTCGCAAGTCCCTCACTAATTCCCTATCGGTAAAACATTTAAGCCAGCGCCAACAACTTTTCCCCGTAATTTGCATCTTCCAGCAGCGGTCGGCCAATGGCTATTAAATCCGCCATTTGATCTGCTAGAATGAAATTGGCGAGCGCTTGGGTGCGGATATTGCCCACTGCAATGACGGGGATTTGTACATATTGTTTGATCATGGCAGCATAAGGGGTTTGGTAGCCTTCCGGTGTGGCTAGCGGAGCAGCGGGGACTAGGCCGCCAGAGGATACATGCACCGCATCAAGCTCAGCTTCCAGGTAGGTCAAGGCTAGCGCAACCTCGGCAGGGGTCAAACCGCCATCGGAAAAATCGGAGGCGGATACCCGCAACTGCACCGGGTAGTCGATTCCCACTTCGGCACGGATGGCTCCCAGCACTTCTTGGATGAACCGAAGTCCTCGCCAATAGAGAAACAGGAATAAGATTTCATCCGGGGGATAAGAATAGTTCACGATAGAACTAAGATAGAACTACTTATGAACCTTGTGGAGGATATGAAGCATGAGCAGATTAGCTGGAAAAGTAGCCGTCATTACGGGCGGAGCGGGTGGGATCGGCAAGATTACAGCCGAGAAATTCCTGAAAGAGGGAGCCAAGGTTGTCATTGTAGACCTCATGCAGGATGCCCTCGATAAGGCGAAGAGTGAGCTTGATGGTCATGGCGAGGTTATCGCCATTAAAGCGGATGTTACGAACGCTTCCGAGGTCGAGAGTTATGTGAAGAGGGCCATCGAGCACTTTGGCCGGATTGATGTATTCTTCAACAATGCGGGCATTGAAGGGAAAGTGGCTCCGCTTGTCGATCAGAAAGTAGAGGATTTCGATCAAGTCCTCAGCGTCAATGTTCGCGGCGTGTTTCTGGGGTTGAAATATGTGCTTCCACACCTGATCCAACAAGGCAGCGGCAGTGTAATCAATACTTCATCGGTTGCAGGACTTGACGGCAGCCCTGGCGTAGCTCCCTATATCGCTTCCAAGCATGCCGTCGTCGGTTTGACCAAAACGGCGGCGATTGAGGTAGCGGGATCGAACGTACGGGTAAACTCGATTCATCCATCCCCGGTGAATACCAGAATGATGCGTTCACTCGAAAGCGGCATGAAAGTGGATGAGCACACGCTTGCCAAAACCATTCCGCTCGGGCGTTACGGAGAAACCAGCGATATCGCAAATCTGGTTCTGTTCCTGGCATCTGACGAAAGCACCTTTATTACAGGTGCTCAATATCGGATTGATGGCGGTATGGGAGCTCTTTAACTGGTTTGCAGGATCTAGCACGTTAAAAAACCATCCAATCGTTCGTTAAATCCCTGAACGGTAGATGGTTTTTTTCAGTGGCAGCCCTGCTCCAATATTTCACGGTTTGTCTGTGCGTTTGATTTGGGTTTTTACGCTTCTCGGACGCCAGTTGATCATAAGAATCAGCTGATCTCTCATGTGAGTGACCGGATATTGGAAGCCGCTCTCAATCCAGTGAGACACAAGGCCAATCAAGGCATGCATGTTGTAGATAACCAGAAGCTCATGGTTGAGCTCACCGCTGGGATAATCCAGATCCTCCATGGCGATATGCTTTAATGCCGAGAACATTTTATCCCGCACAAGCGGTAAAACATCGCTTTTGAACAGGGCGGTATACACATCTGCATATAGATGGATATGGTCGAATATTTTCACTGCGTTGGCGGGCAGCTCATCGATATGAAACACATCGACTTCACCGTAAGGAGCCCTGTAGGAAGCGACCAGTTCTTTCATTAGCGGGGTGAGAATATCATCCAGCAGAGCTTCTTTGTTGTCATAGTGGGTGTAGAAGGTTCCACGATTATAATTGGCCAGCTCAACAATCTCCGTGATAGAAATACTGGAGAAGCTTTTCTGGGACAGCAGGGATAGCAGCGCTTGTTTCAATGCTTCTTTACTGCGGATGATCCGCCGATCCGTCATGTTTTTCGAGGTTTGCATAGATTCGACTCCTTTCGGTTAAATATAAAACGAATTTAAATATATAAAAAATAAACAATTCCATTCTTTTTGTTCATTATCGCACAGTTTCGCTTTTTTTAATGATTGTGAGTTATATCATACTATAGTTATACTAGAATTGACATATGTCGTACATTGAACAGTTGTTGAATGATGTTCGTCATTTCCATCGATTTCACAACCACTAATGGAGGTATGAAACATGAGATTATCTGGTAAAGTTGCAAGTTGTTACAGGTGCTGCTTACCGGTATGGGAAAAGCAATAGCTCGAACTGTTTGTCTGTCCGAAGGGGCAAAGGTTGTTGTGTCTGACCTCCGTCTGGAAACGGCACAAGTTGTTGTTGACGGCATTGTAGCCAAGGGAGGCACAGCTCTTGCTCAGGCAGCAAATGTTGCCAAGGAGGAAGAGGTACAGCAATTGGTTGACGCTACCGTGAATGAATATGGAACACTGGATATCTTGATCAACAATGCGGGAATTATGGACAACTTTGTTCCGGCCGCGGATGTGACCGATGAATTGTGGGACCGCGTATTTGCCATCAATACAACCGGACCGATGAGAACCATCCGAAAATCGTTGCCGATTTTCCTGGAGAAGAATAGCGGTGTTATCGTGAACATCGCATCGGCTGGCGGACTTATGGGTTCCAGAGCCGGTGCAGCCTATACAGCCGCTAAACATGCTGTTGTCGGCTTGACCAAGAATGTTGGATTCCAGTACGCCACGAAGGGCATTCGCTGTAACGCGGTTGCTCCAGGCGGGGTTAGCACGAATATCAACACAACCATCAACGATCCGAATCCGTTCGGCATGGAAAGAGCAATGGCCGGTATGAACTTGAATCCCCGGGCAGGCGAACCGGAAGAGATTGCAAAAGTTGTATTGTTCCTCGCATCGGATGAAGCCAGCTTTGTAAATGGTACTGTCGTGACCGCCGACGCAGGCTGGACAGCCTATTAATAAATTATTGTTCCCCACGGGCTTTCTAAAGGATAACTCCTTTAGGGAGCCCTGTTTATTTTTTATCTAATGCGACGGATGTAACTAAACTTATCATCGGATAAATAAACCGCTATTCTTCTACGCAACCTATTGATGAGTTCATGGCTGTACATGATGAAGATACATAGAGGATCCAAATAGAGAGGAGCAGGCGGACTATGGAAATATTTCTGATGGTGCTAACATTTCTGGTCCTGGTCGGCATTTCCAACATCATTCATCGTTTTCTGCCATTCATCCCCGTTCCGCTGATCCAGATTGCACTGGGTATCGTTGCCGCCTATATCCGCGGATTTCATCATGTTCCGTTAAATCCGGAATTGTTCATGGTGCTGTTTATCGCACCGCTCTTGTTCAACGATGGTAAGCTTACACCGCGTGACGAGTTATGGAAGCTGCGATCCTATATCCTGCTGCTTGCTCTTGGGCTTGTGTTTGCTACCGTCCTGATTGCGGGGCCTTTCATTCACTGGCTTATTCCTGCCATACCGTTATCGGCAGCCTTTGCGCTGGCCGCGATACTTTCTCCTACCGACGCGGTTGCGGTGGGCTCCTTATCGGGAAGAGTCAAGCTGCCTGGGAAAATCATGCATTTGCTTGAAGGCGAAGCGCTTGTGAATGATGCATCCGGACTTGTTGCGTTCAATTTTGCCATCGCAGCTACGGTAACGGGGTACTTCTCCTTAACCAATGCGATCGGAAGCTTCTTTGTCATTGCGGTTGGAGGAATCGTGGTTGGCGCTCTGTTAGGATTTCTTGTGATATGGTTCAGAATGCTGCTGCGTCGTCTTGGTATGGAGGACGTTACGCTGCATATGCTGATTATCATCCTGACACCCTTCATCATTTACCTGATCGCAGAGGAATTCCATGTATCCGGAATCCTGGCTGTTGTTGCAGCGGGTGTCACCCATGCGGTGGAGAGGGATCGCATGCGATCGGCTTCCATTAAGCTCCGCGTCGTATCGGACAGCACCTGGTCCGTCATTCTCTATACGCTAAACGGGTTGGTGTTTATCCTGCTGGGGCATGAAATTCCGGGAGTTATTAATCAGATATGGAGTGACCCGGCCTATAACAACGGACAAGTGGTCGGCTACATTGTACTGATAACGGCGGTGCTGATCCTGCTGCGTTTCGGTTGGGTGTGGGCTTCAACGAACCGGCAGTTTAAAACTTCTCTGTTGACAGCCCTGTCGGGAGTTCGAGGTGCCTTAACATTGGCGGCGGCTTTCTCCATTCCCTTGACACTTGCGGATCACAGCCCTTTTCCAGAGCGGAGTTTAATGCTGTTTATCTGTGCGGGTGTCATTCTGTTAACTTTGATTATCGCCAGTGTTCTGCTGCCGCTGCTTACCCGTGAGAAGAATACCGAGACGGTTTCAACAAAAGATCATGAGCGTGAAGCGCGGATGCATATGCTGCAAGCGGGTCTTCGGGCTGTGCGGGAAGAAATGACGGATGAGAACAAAGAGCAGGCCCTTCAGCTCATCTACGTATATACCAAGCGTCTTCAGCAATCTCAAATTTCGGATAAGGCCGACATGCGGGAGTTTTGGGAAGCTGCGATTGCGATTCGGCAGAAGGCGTTGGAAGCAGAACGTAACGTTGCGGAGGTTTGGCTTAAGGAAAAAAGAGTATCCCCTGACATAGCGGAGCTATTCCAATCTTCGCTCAACAGGGTAGAAATGCTGCTTAGCAGCCGTTATAAGTTTAAACTTCTGTTGAAAGCATCATGGCGGCATCTGAGAGGTCTGCTGCAAAAACCGGAGCATAAAGAGACCCCCATGTCTCCCGGTCATCCGGATTGGGAGATATATAAAGATCTGAAGCTGGAGGCGATCCGCACAGCGATACATGAGATCGAAGCCATGCAGCCTATAGAGAACCTGGAAATTGCCCATGCCGTTATCGCAGATTATCGCGCGATGGAGCATCACATCGAGAACGATCGAATATGGAGCCGAATGGAACCCGAGCTGAGCAGCGAGCGCAGAGAGCTTGAGCTTAAAGCAATTCAAGCGGAGCGTAACGAGATTCAGCGAATGTTTGAACAGGGAGAGGTGGATCGTGCGCTGGCAAACCATCTGAGGATGGATGTAAATTATCGCGAGGCGAACTTATTCGAGTCTCAAGAACTGGTTGAGAACGAGGGTCATTAAGGGAGAGCCCTCGTTCTGCTTGATGGAGTGACAGGTTTACGTTACAATAATGAGAAGCATGGGGTCAGCATCTTTTGCTGCCCACTTGCCATCAGGAACAGTTAATTCTTAACGAGGGGGAGGAACATGAGCATCCATAAAGAAGCGGCCACCAAGAAACCTGCAACGGCCTGCCCGTCCACCTTCAAAACATTCAGTCTCGCAGTACAAGCATTGGTAGCTCTCGAACGTCACTCCGGCAAATGCTCAAGCGGTGATATTGCTTCGTATTTGCACTTGGAATCCACCTTGATTCGTCGTATTCTGAAAACACTCGCCCATGCTGATATGATTGAGTCGCGTGAAGGCAGGGACGGCGGTTACCGCCTGAAGAAGAATGCCAGCGATATCACACTGGCTGAAGTATATTCGATACTCCAGGTTCATAACTCCATAAGCGACGGCATGCTGGATGCCACGACCGGGCATTGCTTTGCAGCGGAAATCAGGGAGTCCTTTGCCGGAATTTTATCCGAGATTGAGGAAAGCACGCTGAAAATATTGGAATCCCGTACTATTGCCGACATGGTAGAACAGACGATATAAAATGTGTTGACAACGAATTTATGTCTGCTATATACTGTGCATTAAACAACACAGTTAACTCGCGATATAAACTGTGCAGAAAAATGCACAATATAAAATGTGGAGGGAATAAACCATGTCTACTGTAACCAAACCTGATTTCCAAACTGTAATTCAGGAACGTCATTCTGTTCGTCAATACGATCCGTCGGTGAAAATTCCGAGAGAAGAGATGGAAGCGATTCTGAAGGATGCTACATTGGCACCTTCTTCAAGCAACCTGCAGCCTTGGCGCTTTCTGGTGATTGATGATGCTGAGCTGTTGAAGAAGCTGCACCCGATTGCCAACAATCAGGAGCATGTACTTCAAGCGTCCGCAGTCATTGCTGTTTTGGGAGACTTGAAATGGTATGAGAAGGGCGAGAAAATCTATTCAATGTCTGAAGAAGCAGGTTATATGACCGAAGAGGTGAAGCAGCGCTTTATCTATGCAGCGGAGAATATCTACGCCGGTATGGATAATGACGTGAAAGAAAGCATTATCGACGTGGATGCGGGACTGATTTCCATGCAGCTAATGCTGAGTGCACGCTCCAGAGGGTATGACACCGTGCCGATGGGCGGATATAACAAAGTCAAATTTGTGGAAGAGTTCCATATTCCTTCCCACTACCGCAGTGTGATGTTGATTGCAATCGGAAAAGCAGCCGCTCCGGGACGGCCGACGGTAAGACTGCCGCTCGAAGACGTTGCTTTCTGGAATGAAATATAAATCGTTATACAAAAAAGAAGGGGATCATCATGATGATCTCCTTCTTTTTTGTGTATGGCCTGAAAAGTGAAGAATCAATGGGAAAGTTTCACGGCTCCATGCATGAACAAATCCACAATCTCAATAGCCATCTCACGGGGGCCAGCATAACCGCTGCGGGTATCTTCGCGATTACCGAGCATCAGCATAGCTGAGAAAGCCTGCGCCATCAGCATTGTGTTGCCTTTCCGAAGTTCACCGGCGAGCATCGCTTGATTGAAGCGCTCAGAGAGAACCTCATGAATACGCTGTTCTGCTTCACGGATTGCAGCCATTTGCTCCTTGGATAAGAAGGGCTCTGCTTCCCGCATCATGGTCTCCATCTCAGCGTGGGGCTTTGCAATCTTCGCTTCAGCCACCCGGATTAATCCGGATTCCAGGGTATCCGCTTCATCCAGGAACCTGCGTGTTGAAGCATATGCTTTATTAAGGATCGTGGTTACCGCTATTTTAAACAGCTCAGGTTTACTTGTGAAATGATAATAGATGGAAGCCTTGGTCACTTGGCAAGCTTTCGCGATTTGTTGCAAGGATACGGACTCGTACCCGTTCTCCATAAATAGCTTAGAGGCAGTCCAAAGAATAGTATCCTGGACTGGCGCCTGATCGGCAGCAGCTTTGGGACGTCCGGGATTTCGGGGGTTACGTATTTTTGTCATGATGACCTCCTGTCTATAGTGTAAGACATGAGGAGTGCTTTTTCAAAATAAATATTGATAATTAACCTTCCGGTATATATAATTAATTTTGCGCTGTTATGTTCCCAGATTTATTAAGAGAGAATCATGATATGTATGAGGAATAACACCGATTGGAGAGGATCTACATATGCACGGAACAGGACCGAGCTATGGGAAATGGGTTGCTGGAAAGAGAAGCAAATGGGTCACGCTCTTGGTATGGGTGCTCATCGCATTGGCTTTGAATTTGTTATGGCCTGCTGTAGGAGATAAAGAGGATAACCATGCAGCCAATCTGAAGGAGAATGTCCCTTCCGTAATGGCAGAGGCGATTGCAGATCAAGAATTTCCCAGCAATGGGGGAATTCCGGCGTTAATCGTATGGCACAAGGAGAATGGCTTGAATGAAGGCGATCTGGCCCAGCTCCAAGAGCTGACAGCGAGTCTTGAGTCAGACCCGCTGCCTTATCAGAGCTTCGTTGTTCCCTTTCATAAACTTCCGCCGCAAGCGTTGACCGCGCAGCTGTCAGAGGATCAGAGCACACTGGTAATGCCGGTGTTGTTTGATGAGGATCAGGAAACGGATCAGCTCAAGGAAGGGACGGGAGAGCTCGAGCTCCGGACGGAACAGCTGCTTGGCAGCAATCCGTTTCAGGCACCTATTCAGAGCGGGGACGGAATCAGTGCACGAATAACAGGGCCTGTTGGAATCTCCATCGATGCAACGGGATTGTTTGCAGACGCAGACGTGTCACTGATGATCGCTACCGTGCTGCTGGTTCTTATATTACTGCTGCTCATTTACCGTTCACCAATACTCTCCTTGATCCCGCTGGTCGCAGTTGGTTTTGCTTATATGGTAACAAGCCCGATCCTCGGCTTTATGGCCGATCAAGGAGTGATAACAGTGGATTCCCAATCCATTGCGATTATGACGGTGCTGCTCTTTGGGGCGGGGACGGATTACTGCCTGTTCCTGATCTCACGATTCCGTCAGCTGTTATGGCATGAACCTGATAAACGCAAAGCCTTGTTCCAGGCAATTACAAGTTCATCGGGCGCCATTGCCATGAGCGGCTTCACGGTGGTGCTCTCGCTGTTTGCACTTCTTCTGGCCCAGTACGGGGCCTATCAGCGTTTTGCCGTACCCTTCAGCTTATCGATTCTAATTATGTTCATAGCCAGTCTGACATTGGTTCCGGCATTATTGGCCATTTTCGGCAGAGGATCGTTTTATCCGTTCATCCCGAGAACCCCGGAGATGCAAGCCGAACACGCTCAGAAAAAAGGAAAACCCGTCAAAGCTCCGCATAAAGAGAAGGAGAGCTGGATCGGTCGCGTGGTGACAACGAAACCATGGACCGTTGTTTTGGTTGCATTGGTATTACTTGGCGGGCTTGCGACATTCTCATCCCATATCAAGTTTACCTATGATCTGCTCTCGTCTTTCCCGGAAGATGTTCCTTCGCGTGAGGGCTTCGCCATCATGGGGGAACAATTCTCGGAAGGAGAGCTTGCACCCGTTCGATTGATGGTTAACAGCAACGGGCAAACTTTGGATTTGGGGGAACGGCTGCAGTCACTCGAATACGTGGATCGGGTGTCGGAACCGCAGAACGGTGCGGAGAATAACAACATTATCGGTTATGACATTGAGCTTGCCATGAATCCATACTCTATGGAAGCGATGCAGCATATTCCGGATTTGCGTGAAGTCGCAGAAGCTTCTCTTCGGGAGGCAGGCGTTTCAAACCCCGGTGAAGCGGTGTGGATTAGTGGTCAAACGGCTACGCAGTATGACACGGAAATTGCGGGAGAACATGATGCCAAATTGATTATTCCGGTTGTCATTGGACTGATCACATTGCTGCTGCTGGTCTACTTGAGATCCGTTGTTGCGACTGTGTATCTGATAGCCACCGTAATTTTATCGTACTTCTCGGCACTGGGCCTTGGCTGGATCATTATTCACTACGGCCTCGGAGCGGAAGCCATCCAGGGAGCGATACCGCTGTACTCCTTCGTATTCCTGGTTGCTCTGGGGGAGGATTACAACATATTTATGATCTCAAGCATATGGCAAAAGAGGAAGCAGATGCCGCTGAAGCAAGCGATTAAGGAAGGCGTTGGCGAGACCAGCTCGGTGATTACATCAGCCGGATTAATCCTGGCAGGAACGTTTGCCGTATTGGCAACTCTTCCGATTCAGGTATTGGTGCAGTTTGGGATTATCACGGCAATCGGAGTCATGCTGGATACGTTTATCGTCAGACCATTCCTGGTGCCTGCAATAACAACGCTATTGGGCAAGTGGGGCGTTCTGGCCAAGTAAATCTCACATGGCAACAGAAGAGAAACAACCACTGCAAGTCGAGAACAACGCATAAGTTAGAGTGCAGCGCATCGTATAGGAATGCAACTTCTGTCTGGTCAAGTAGAAGCGAAGGGATTAGCCGTTAGTATTCGAACAGATTTGTGCCGTGACGATTAGATAAATACAACAATTCAGTAGGCAGCCACCTCTATTTCTTAGGATGGACTAGGGAATCGAGGGTGGCTGTCTTCTGTTTTGACTTGTACGGAGGAGCGCTGGTAAGATAAGGAAGAGAATGTTTTGAAAAAGGAATCGAGAGGGATGTGACCTATGTCGACGATACAAACGGCAATCGAGCTTCGGTCAGCAGGCAAGTCGGAGGAAGCCAAGCAAATTCTTCTGGGTCTGCTGGAGCAATCGCCCGAAGATCCCGACATTCTGTATCAACTGGCCTGGGTACATGATCTAATGGGGCTCGAAGGTGAAGCAGTACCTTATTATGAGAAGGCGATTTCTTCCGGGTTGAAAGATCCCGAGCGGCGCGGCGCTTTGCTTGGTCTTGGAAGTACTTACCGTACACTAGGCTTGTACAATAAATCCAAGGAGATTTTTGAACGGGGAAGGCAGGATTACCCTCAGGCGAGGGAGTTTAACGTATTCTATGCCATGACATTGCATAATCTCGGTCAATACGATAAAGCGATGGAGTTTCTGCTGAAGGAGCTTGGCGAAACGAGCAGCGATGAGGGAATCCATCGTTACCAGAGAGCTATTGTCTTCTATTCCGACAAACTAAATCAAGTTTGGGAATAAATTTTTGCAAAAGAAACATAAATTATATTATGTAAACTAAATGTTTGGGTGGGTTGGTTTGACGGATAAATCATCATTGCCGTCTTTAAAATTAATTTGTTTTTAGGTTGTCTTCATCTCTCGCTAAGGTTCGGACCTTATACTAAGTATGTCACTAAGAGTGATGGAAGGAGCAACGCAGATGAACAAGAAGAATAAAATGAATATGTGGTCTATTGGGCTGGGAAGTGCTTTCCTGATGATGATGCTTGCCAGCAATGATCATGTCCAGGACGGACAAGCCCAATCCGGCATGGCTTCAAGCGCAGTCAGACCCAACGTGGCCATTCAATCCGTGAATAAGAATTCAACAGCCCAATCGCATGAAGACCAACAGATTACAACAGAAATGATTGATCAATTCTTAAAAATCGTAGCAGAGACATAAGTAAGTTCGCCTTGCGTCCCAATACGTAACCTTTATGAAGACCAGTCCCGATGTAAGGGGCTGGTCTTTTTGACACGTTGCTGTGCAGTTCCGGATCATGATCATAAAAATAATACCTCACATCTAAAAATCAATACATTCCATAAAATGTTATTTGGCCCGATAATTGTTTCAAATGCACTGGGGGGACATTCTCATGGACGACGTAGAGAAATACGTAAACAATGAGTGTCTGGTGGAAGTACCTCAGAGAAAGAAGGTGAAACGAACGCCCGTTATGCAAGCGCTTACCTTGGAGAGGAGCCTGTGATTAAGAATATAACAGCTAGCTGTTAAAGACACCGTGGGAATCAGGAATATTTTAAGGACAAACAAGGAGGTAGCAAATCTTGAACATGAAACGGTTCGTTTCATCGATATCCATTCTGGCTATCGTACTCGGTTTATATTCAGTGAACCCCGCCGCCACGGAAGCGGCAGATGTCGAAGTAACCGCTGCGAATTCAAGTATTTTTGGACCGAATGTATATGTATTTGATCCTTCAACTCCTGTCGCCGAAATAAACAATATCACAAACACCGTGTTCAGTCAGATGGAATCGAATGAGTTCAGCAGCAACCGGTACGCTTTCCTGTTTAAGCCGGGATCGTATAACGTTAATTTTAATGTCGGATTTTATACGCATGTAGCCGGTTTGGGACAGAATCCATCGGACGTTAATATTACCGGGGGATTGAATGTCAATGCGGACTGGGACAACGGGAATGCAACGCGTAACTTCTGGCGTGCCATCGAGAATCTGAGTATTACTCCATCCAGCGGCAAAACGCAAATTGCGGTCTCTCAGGCAGCTCCCCTGCGGCGTCTCCATATTAAGGGCGAGCTGGATCTGTTTGATTTTGATAACAATTGGAATGCAGGCTGGGCCAGCGGGGGATTCTTGGCAGATTCCATGGTTGACGGCATTGTGGTACCCGCCTCCCAGCAGCAATGGTTCTCGCGGAACAGTCAGTGGGCCAACTGGAACAATGGAGTCTGGAATATGGTGTTCGTGGGCAGCAACAATACACCGACCGGGCAATTTCCTGATCCTCCGTATACCGTGGTTGACAGAACGCCGGTAATTCGCGAGAAACCATACCTCTACGTTAATCAGGCCGGACAGTATCAGGTGTTTGTTCCCTCGCTTCAAACTAACAGCAAAGGGGTCAGCTGGGCGAATGGTTCGACACCGGGCCAATCGATATCCATCGATCAATTCTATATTGCGCAGCCTGGAACAGCAACAGCAGCCAGCATTAACAGTGCGCTAAGCCAAGGCAAACATCTGCTGTTTACACCGGGAAATTATCATCTGAACGATACGATTCGGGTCAATAACCCGAACACGGTTGTACTGGGGATTGGACTCCCTACGCTCATCCCGGACAATGGAAAAGCGGCGATGTCGGTTGCGGACGTGGACGGTGTAAAAATAGCGGGTCTGGTCCTTGATGCAGGGCCTCAGGAATCTCCCGTCATGCTCGAAATTGGCCCGAATGGAAGCTCGGGATTGCATGCTGCTAATCCGACATCGCTCCATGATATTACAGTAAGAACCGGAGGAGCCACTAGCGGGAAATACGATAAAGGCATTGTCATCAACAGCCACAACGTGATTGGCGATCACTTCTGGATCTGGCGCGCAGACCACGGTGCCGGGGCAGCCTGGAACACCAATGTGTCCAAGAATGGTCTTGTCGTTAACGGCAACAACGTGACGTTGTACGGACTGTTTAACGAACACCATAACGAATATCAGACGGTATGGAACGGAAACGGGGGTCGACTATATTTCTATCAGTCGGAAATCCCTTACGATGTTCCTAACCAACCCTCTTGGATGAGCAAGAACGGAAGCGTTAACGGGTTTGCCTCGTATAAGGTGGCTGATCACGTCACCAGCCATGAAGCGTGGGGGCTTGGCGTGTACTCGTATTTCAGAGACGCCGCTGTGAAACTTCAAAGCGCCATTGAAGTGCCGAATGTGCCCGGCGTCAAAATTCACCATGCCACCACCATCTGGCTTAACGGAGTACCAGGCAGTGAAATCACGCATGTCATTAATAATACAGGCGGAAAAGTGTATGCGAACTCGCCTGCTGAAGCCATGCGGCAAACGGTAGTCGAATACGCTGGCAGCGGTTCCGGTGATACAACAGCGCCAACGGTACCCGGGAACTTAGCGGCAGCGGCTGTCAGCAGCAGCCAAATCAATCTGAGCTGGACCGCTGCGACGGATAATATGGGTGTAACCGGGTATGACATTTACCGTAATGGAGTCCTGGTTGGCAGCGCAGCACAAACCTCTTACGCCGATTACGGATTAGCTGCCGCAACGACATATCAATATGCTGTAAGGGCTAAGGACGCAGCAGGCAATCTATCGGATTACAGCAGCACGGTAACAGCCGTAACGGCTCCAGACAGTGGCGGTGGCAGCTTGCCGCTGAACCGAAGCGGCTGGACCGTCATCTCCTCTCCAACGAGCGGGGATGTGCCTGAGTATATGCTCGATGGCAATATGTCGACACGCTGGAGCACTGGAGCCGCGATGGCACCTGGACAATACATTGTCATGGATATGAAGGCCGCAAAAAGCTTTGGTAAAATCGTGATGGATTCCACGGGCAGCAATGAGGATTATGCCCGTGGGTATGAAGTCTATGTATCCAATGACGGCACGAATTGGGGCAATGCGGTTTCCAGCGGTAGCGGAAACGGACCTGTGATTACGGTGAATTTTGCGAATCAAAATGCACGGTATATTAAGATAGTACAGACCGGTACGGCCTCCAGCTGGTGGTCGATTACCGAGTTGAATGTGTACGGTTCGGAGAACACGGGGGGAGGCGCTGCGCTTGACCGTACCACTTGGACCGCAGCGTCCACACCTTCCAGTGGAGATATACCGGCTAACCTCCTGGATGGCAATATGTCGACACGCTGGAGCACGGGTGCAGCCATGGCGCCGGGCCAATACTTTGTTGTTGATATGAAAAGCGCGAAGAGCTTTAGCAAGATTGTGATGGATTCCACGGGCAGCGATGAGGATTATGCCCGCGGTTATGAAGTCTATGTATCCAATGACGGAACGAGTTGGGGAAATGCAGTTTCCAGCGGCAGCGGAAACGGACCTGTGATTACGGTGAATTTTGCGAGTCAAAATGCACGCTACATCAAAGTTGTACAGACGGGCACCGCATCAAACTGGTGGTCGGTTCGCGAGTTCAATGTATTCCAATAGCAATTAAAGCGTCAACAGTCCTGGTTCCGCCATTCGGAGCCAGGGCTTTTTTATATGATTGGATAAAGGCTGGGGGATGGGGGCTTTCAATTTGCAATTTAATTTACATCATTAAATATTAATTAGATGAATTCAAGATTGCTGTGATTTTTTTGAAAAACGGGAACCCACGTTCTTGTCATATCTTCCCAGTAAGCTTATTATTATCAATAGGGTTGTTTAAACGTTGACTTCAAGTGATGGGGGCGGAGGAATGAACGATAGGGATCGGAAATGAACCAGCTATTAGAAAAGGCAGCATAGCGATGTTCCTGATGGATTACGGAAGGTAATGGCATGATCTTGTTCAATCTTCTGTCGCTGTGTAATCCGAATAGTTTGAACGGGATTGCTGTGAAGCAGCTTCCTACGACGTGTTACTCGAAGCGGGAGGGATTATGAACGAATGCAAAGCAATCAAATAGTTAAAAAGCAAGCGAAGGACCGCGGGTGTTGGTGTCTACCGGGACATGCTTGTCCGATATGTATTCCCTCACAAAAGGCTGCTGGCAGCTTTAACGGGGCTGCTGTTATTTTCCATTGGACTGCAGCTGATTAATCCGCAGATCATCCGGTATTTTATCGATACGGCACAAGGAGAGGGCAGCATGACCTCCCTTTATTACGCGGCCGGTTTTTTTATCGTATTTTCATTGCTTCAGCAAGGCGTATCCATTGCGGCGGCCTACTACAGCGAGAACCTGGGCTGGACGACAACCAACAAGCTGCGTGCTGAATTGGCGGAGCATTGTCTCTCTTTGGATATGAGTTTTCACAAAACGCAAACGTCAGGCTCGTTAATCGAGCGGGTGGACGGCGACGTCAACGCACTTGCTAATTTTTTCTCCAGTTTCATTATCCATTTGTTCGGCAATCTGATCCTCATGATCGGGATATTGGCACTTTTGTACCGGGAGAACTTCTGGATCGGATTTGTGATGACGGTGTTTGTTATCGGAAGCATCTACGTTATTCAACGGATACGGCAGTTTGCCATACCGGTATGGAAGCGGTGGCGCGAGCTGAATGCGGACTTCTATGGATTCATTGGAGAGCACCTCGAAGGTACGGAGGATACGCGTGCCAATGGAGCCGCAGGATATGTCATGAACCGATTCTATGAGATGGCCAGACGCATGCTGCCGGTTCGCGTTCGGGCGTTCATTGGATTTTTTCTGATGTGGAGTACAACGATATTGGTTTTTGCGCTCGGAAATGCCGCCGCTTTTATTGTGTGCTTCATTCTGTGGAAGAATGGACAGAGCGGCTTGACGATCGGTTCCATTTATCTTGTCTTCTATTACACGGAACTCCTTGCGAAGCCGATCGAGAAGATCCGTACCCAGCTGGAGGATCTGCAAAAGGCAGATGCCAGTTTGATGCGGGTCCGGGAACTGCTCGCGACCGAATCACTGATTAAAGACGGCCCGGGAGCTCAGCTTCCGTCTGGTCCGTTGTCAGTGGAATTCCGCAATCTGAAGTTTGCGTATGAAGAAGGTGGGAAAGCGACGCTTGAAGATCTGCAGCTGCGTCTGGAGCCTGGGCAGACGTTAGGATTGTTAGGGCGTACAGGCAGCGGTAAAACAACGATTGCACGCCTGCTGCTGCGATTCTATGATCCCCAGGAGGGGAGCATCGAGCTTGCAGGAATGGATATCCGGGGCTGCAAGCTCCATGAATTGCGTCGAAAAGTTGCCATGGTCACGCAAAATATTGAGATTCTTGAAGGGACGGTCCGTGACAATCTGACTTTGTTTGATGAGGGAATCGCTGACAGCGATATCGTGTCCGTTCTGGAAGAACTCGGTCTCGGGGATTGGTATGCCTCCCTTCCGAATGGATTAGATACGAACCTCGCCTCAGGCGGTGGCAGCCTGTCTGCAGGCGAGGCCCAGCTGCTGGCATTCGCACGCGTGTTCCTGACGGATCCAGGCCTCGTTATCCTTGATGAGGCATCATCGCGACTCGATCCGTTAACCGAATACCGGATTGAAGCAGCCATTACGCGTTTGCTGCAGGAGAAGACGTGCATCATCATTGCACATCGTCTGGCTACCGTCCAACGTGCCGACCGCATTCTCATTCTGGAGAATGGAAGAACGCTTGAGAGCGGACGCCGGGATGAGCTTGCTTCAGATCCGCAGTCGCGGTTTAGCCGCATGCTTGCCGTTGGAATGGAGGAGGTGCTGGCATGAAAACAAGACATTTTTTCTGGCGGCTGATTCTTTACCGCCCCGGTCTATATCTTTTGAACCTGCTGGCATGGTCCCTCATTCATATGGCACCGCTGGTTCCCGGACTGCTGACCAAGGCCTTCTTCGATCATCTGGAGGGTACATATACTTTCCCTTACGGAGTCTGGGCGATTGCGGTGCTTCTGATTGGTGCAGCTTTAGCCCGGATCGCACTTATCTACGGCGGATTTATGACAGACGTGCATTTTCGGTTCCGTATCAGCACCTTGCTGCGCCGCAATATGCTGTCCCATGTTATGAAAGAACCGGGAGCACGGGCAATTCCATGTTCCCCCGGGGAAGCAATCAGCAATTTCCGAGATGATGTTGATCAGGCCGAAGAAGCGACCAGCTGGTCGGTGGATACTCTGGGACTGATCGGTTTTGTTATGGTTGCCAGCTGGATTCTCATCTCCATTGATCTGCAGCTTACGATTCTCGTATTTGTCCCGTTAATTCTGGTGGTAACCGCAGCACAAATCGCAACGGCACGCATTCAGAAATACAGGGCGGCAAGCCGGGAATCAACGGCTAAGGTAACCGGTGCGATCAGTGAAATGTTTGCCAATGTCCAGGCCATTCAGGTGGCTGGCGCCGAGAAACGCGTAGTCGATCGGTTCGTAAGTCTTAGTGAGAAACGGCGTCAATCGATGGTTAAGGATAAGCTGTTAACGGAAACCTTGTCCTCCATATTCACCAACTCTGTCAATTTGGGTACAGGGCTGATTCTTGTCCTTGCCAGCTTCAAGATGCGGAATGGCGATTTTACGGTCGGTGACCTGTCTCTCTTTGTATATTATTTAACTTTTGTTACCCAGCTCATATCCAACGTAGGCAACTTCATGACCTATTACAAACAGATGGCGGTCAGCTTTCAGCGGATTAAAACGATGCTGCAAGGGGCGCCTGCGTCACTGCTTACAGCAGCCAACTATATCGGTATCGGTCGAGTTAAGGGCAAACGCAGGAGCCATGGCGAAGAAACCGGAAGTCGTGTGGCTGAACGGGATTCAGAGGCTATGGGGATGATGGAGAACTCAGCCATCTCCATGGCTGAAGACGGAGGGGAGAGCACTTATATTCAGGCACCTCCCCTCTCGATATTGGAAGTACGGGGACTCTCCTATCAATATCCTGAAACCGGACGCGGCATCTCGGACATTGACTTCACGCTGAAACGTGGTTCCTTTACCGTTGTTACGGGGATGATTGGCAGCGGCAAAACGACACTGGTTCGCACACTGCTGGGCTTGCTGCCGGCGGAAGCCGGCGAAATTCGGTGGAACGGCGAGAAGGTGGCAGAGCCAGCGGATTTCTTCATTCCACCTCAAAGTGCTTACACCGCTCAGATACCCAGGCTGTATAGCGACAAACTGCGCAACAACATCCTTCTTGGAATATCCGAACAGCCGGGAAGCCTGGATCGCGCGCTTTATGCAGCCGTTATGGAAGATGATATGAAGCATCTGGAATATGGTCTGGAGACGATGGTCGGTCCGCGCGGGGTGAAGCTGTCCGGCGGTCAGGCGCAGCGGACTGCTGCCGCCAGAATGCTGGTGCGGGACGCACAGTTGTATGTGTTCGATGACTTGTCCAGCGCACTCGATGTAGAGACAGAGCGGAAGTTATGGGAGCGGCTCTTCCGCGATCGAGACGGCGCGACATGTCTTGTTGTGTCTCATCGGAAGGCGGCGCTTCATCATGCCGACCATATCATAGTATTAAATGGTGGAGTAATCGAAGCTGAAGGTACAGCAGAGCAGCTGCTGCGTTCAAGCGAGAGCTTCCGTCAGCTGTGGTACGGTGAAGAAACAGGGTGAGAAAAGCAAGCTCATAACGGGTAGCGTTCATTGTCCCGCATCATAGCAATGCCGCAAAGACCTTTCGTCTTTGCGGCATTGCTTATTTATCTTGTTAAAGTTGATTGATTCCACGCCAAGTAGCTTCTAAATTAGAGGCGATATATTCCAGTATCGGTTTGCTGTAGAAATAACCGCTGTGAGCGAGCGGATTCCAGCTTGTCAACCAGTTTCCGACATTAACGGCCACATCTTTACGCACGGTGCGATCATATTCTTCATTTACGTTTTTGAGGGGGTATGCGAGGATATCGTCTGCATCATAGAAATTAACCCATTCGCCGAGAAGCTGGTGATGGTAGTTCTTCAACTGCTCGGAAGGAACCTCGATCGGTCTGTCAAAGTCACGGTAGCGCATGCTCCACAGGGGCAAGGTAGTACCCAGAGTGTAGAACAACGTCAGCAGTTCGCCTCGCTCCAAGGGAGATTTCGGGTCAATGACCAGACGGTGTCCGCGGGAGGAGAATTGCAGATCATAGAAGAAATTGCTTGCGATCACGCTCCCCAGGCTATGCGAGATGACACATAACGGAGCATGGGGACCGGCGGATAAGGTTAGTCTGTGGAGGGCTTCACTGATGGTCCGATGGACGGCTTCGTAGTTCTGGTCTTCGGATTCCACGGGCTGATAAGCTACCGCATCCGCCAGATTATGAATGACGTACTGCCTGAGCTCCTGGTAACGCAAACGATAAGGCTTTATGCTGCTGCGGATTAACTCATCTTCACGAGACGCAAAAACATCGGCCCAATGCACGGCTTCCATTGCCAATTGATCATGCGGAATTCCGGATGTTCGAGAGAAGGTTTCTTTTAATTTCTGCATAAATTTATCCGCATAATCTTTTTTCTGTGTTCCCAATCCGTGTACAATGATCACTGCAATTTTTTGCTCCATGCAACGGCAGCCCCCTTCATCGGAAATGGAATGAATGGATACCTTTACCTCTTTATAAGCGATATGTACTCCGATTGTAAATAGGTTATTACAGTGCATAGCACTGTGAGGGAATATCTCAGGGCTGAAGATGACCCCATAATTGTGAAAAATCTGTCCATAAATCAGAGACGATTTCGTTAGCATATAGCTCGATATGGTCATAGGACAAATTCAATTCCATTGATATAATCAGTTCATTCCAATACGAGCAGGGAGGGAAATGAGTGATGGTCTTTGGCATTCGTCCAGTTCATGGTGTCGATGCGATATGTTGACAAGAAGGCGAAATAAAACCGCAATCCTCTGTTTCACAATGGTTGCAGCCGTCTTGATAGGACAGGCAATCATCTCTGTCTCAACTGCCGAAGCAGAACTGGCCAATACAACTTCGAGCACCGGCGAGCTGCAAGCCCTGATTGATCAGGCGCACCCAGAGGAGCGCATCCGGGTTCCATCCGGGGTTTATGAAGGGTCATTAATACTATCGAAGAAGATTACGCTGGAAGCGGAGACGGAAGGAAGCGTATCCATCGTAAACGCCAACCCTAACACGAGGTCAGTCATACATATTGCAGCAGATGATGTGGAAATTTCGGGTATTCAGATCATTAACGAGTCTCCATCTAAAATTCCTGCGCTTCTCATAACAGGGGACCGCACCGTTGTGGAGAACATGAATATTCAGACAGCATCACAAGGAATAGTCCTCGAGGATGCGAATGATGGGCAATTCAGGAGCAATATCATTCAGTGGAGTGACTCGGCGGCAGGCCGGGCCGTGAAGCTGTTTGATAAGGGAAACGGGATCGACTTGTATAATTCGCATCGGAACATCATTCGCGATAATACGATTCAGCGAGTGCATGATGGGATCTATATGGAGAATAGCGATGACAATCGACTGACCTTTAATGTGATTGAACATTCCCGTTACGGGATTCACAGCATGTATTCAAAAGGAGCCGTTATTCAGAATAACCAAGGGAATTTCAATTATACCGGGGCGATGATCATGGCGAGCCGTGAGGTAGAGTTAACCGGGAACGTGTTCAGAAAACAAAGCGAGAACGTAAACTCGCAAGGAATCCTGATCTTTCAGGTACAGGACTCTCTATTTAAGGATAATAAGGTGATTGGAAACCGGGTGGGTCTGTATCTGGAACAATCCGAGAACAATCGGATGGAGAATAATGAGATTGCGGATAATTTTATCGGCATTCAGCTCTTGGGTGCACGGGACAACCTCATCACGGGCAATACCCTGTCCGGGAATGTTGCCGAAACATTGGCCCAGGACAGCGCCAACAATTCACTTGATCGTAATTATTGGGACTCGTTCCAAGGGATTGACACGGACGGCGACGGCATCAGCAACATTGCGTATGCGATCAATCCTTTTTTTCAGGGGCTTATTAAAGAACGACCGGCATTCCAGCTTTTCTTCCAATCACCGAGCATGGTATTTCTGGAAGGGCTGTACCAGGCTGACCAGAATACCTGGACCACCGATGAGGAACCGCTCATGGTTCCGTTGACCTCTGATCAAACTTCCGGCCAAAAAGCTTCGTCTACCGCAAGCGGACTTATCGGAGCAGCTTTATTGATCTTAACGTTATCTATTTTACAATGGGCAAGGAGAAGAGAATGATGAAATGGACAAGAAGTTCCAAATCGTACCGGGTTTCGCTAACTGCGCTGTGTATATTGGCCGTTTGGCTGATGACCGCTTGTGGGAGCAAGGACTATAAACCGCAGGCTATTAATGAAGAAACCGATCGCTGCGTTATTTGTAACATGGCGATAAAAGATGACGTATTTGCGACTCAAATCATCACGACTGACGGTCAGTCGCTAAAATTTGATGATATTGGCTGCATGAATGAATGGATCACGCAAAATGGTACCGATACGGTAGGCGCTACGTTTGTCAGGGATTATAACAGCAGCCAATGGCTGAAATACGAAAAAGCCTATTACGTTTATGATGCCTCCATCAAAACACCGATGGCATACGGTCTGGTTTCGTTTGAACAAAAAACGGAGGCCGAGGCGTTCATGAAGGAACAAGGCGCAGGCAAACTCATGACAGCCGAACAATTGGAGGACCATTCCTGGGAAGTCAACCGAGACATGATGGATATGGGATCACATGACCATTCCCACACTGAAGAAACAGCTGATGCGGAAGAGACCCACAAGGAAGAAGAACATCATGGTAAATGATGCGGTGCATATTGCCGTCAGAGAAATGAAGATGGGGTTTCGCAATCCGTGGTCCTATTCATTCATGGGACTGTTTGGATTGTTTATGTTATGTTTGCTGCTTATTAATAACGGCGGCTATGTGGAGGGATACTCCAGCATAACGGGTACCATGCTGAATTTGATATTGTACCTGCTTCCGCTGATGACGTTGATGCTGGGCGCGTTCTCCCTGACAGGCGATAAGGAGGACGGAAGCTGGGAGCTTCTATCGTCTTATCCGCTCCGAACGTTGTCTTTTATATTAGGGAAGTTTGCGGGGCTTGCTGTCGTTCTGTTTGTTCTTGTTTCCTTCGGCTTTGGCCTGTCGGCCGTTATGGGGTGGATCACGGGCAGAGGTCTGGACGCACATACTTACATTCTGTTATATGGCTATTCGATCAGTCTGGCGCTTATGTTTCTGGCGGTATCCTTTCTGATCGGCACCGTGGCTGTCAATCGCTGGCAAGCATTGACCGTTGCTGTTGCGGTATGGTTTTTCGCCATTATCGCATGGTCACCTCTGCTTATTGCGGTGCTTGGCATGATGCCTTACGGTTGGATAAAACCCAGCATTTCTGTGTTTACCTTGTTTAATCCTGCAGAATTGTCGCGGATATTTGCTGTGGTGAAACTAGGCGGCGGCTCCGTTCTCGGACCGCAGTATTACGATTGGGTCCGATGGATTCGGCAGCCGATGGGTTCGGCGGGTTATATCATAGCCATTCTGGTCTGGGTAGGGGCATCAACCGGTTTGACTCACTGGCTGTGGGAGAGGGGGAGAGCGCGATGAGTGAAACATTTGTACAAATGACTGATGTAGGCAAAACGATCAAGGGTCAGATCATCGTCAACCAGCTAAACCTGAAGATTCCAAGGGGACAGGTTGTGGCTCTCCTGGGAGGAAACGGCGCCGGCAAGAGTACGATTCTCCGGATGCTGGCCGGAATCATCCAGCCCACCCGCGGGGACATCCGGGTAGGGGATTGGAGCTGGAAGGAGAACCGCAGAGGATATGCGGAACTTATCGGTTATATGCCTGACGATTACAGATTCAGTCCTGGACTGACGGCAAGGGAGACGATGGCCTTCTGGGCTAAACTTAAGGGACTGACGGCAAAGCACGGCGATGATATGCTTGCCCGGGTCGGATTGGAGCATACCGGAAACAAAACGGTCTCCTCCTTCTCCAAGGGGATGCGGCAGCGCGTTTTGTTTGCGCAAGTATTGTTGGGGCAGTCCCCTCTTATCATCATGGATGAGCCCACGAACGGTATGGATCCCTATTGGATGCAAAGCTTTGTGGAAATGGTTCGCGAAGCGGCGTACCGAGGTCAGACGGTGTTGTTCTCAACACACCAGCTCCACATCGCGGAGGCTTTGGCAGATCGAATATTATTTCTCAAGGAAGGCGCGATTCGTTTCGAAGGGTCCGGTGAAGATATTCGGCAGCAGTTGGGTTCATCAGGCATGGAGAAAGCATTCGATTATTTATTCGGTATAGCCGATGGTCCCAGATGAGTAAGAGCCGTAAGTGACAGTTGACCTGCTCACGACGGCTCTTTTGCTTATCGTATGTACTTAATGATGGTGGTGTCCTCCTCCGTCAGGAGTCTGGACAGCGTCACCCTTAAGGGACTGTTCGATTAGAGCTAGCTTCTCGACTGCTTCATTGCCAATCGCAAAATACCGGGAAGGCATCACCTGATAATCCTTCGAATGGACTCGGCACGTTACAACATAGAGTCCCTTATCCAGTTTCTGGCTGGCTTCATAGAGTCCCGGTTTCGTTTGGTGACCCTCAACCATTTGTACAGCTTCCGGATCGTTCTCAGGGAAAATTTCAAATTGCACCCGATCGGCATCCTGGAACGGTTGTTCATTGTGCTCGATGGCAACGGAGAAGGTTTTGTTGTTGTCCGAATCCGCCCTTGTTGTGATCTGTAAGTCAACCGACAGGTGAGGGAGAAGGCCGTCTGCCGATGGGGACGGATCATGGGAAGTGCATCCGCACAGCAAGAGCATCATGAGCAACAAACCGAATACAGCTGTTTTTATTTTAGATGGCATTTGCGCAACTCCTCCTAGGCTGTAAACCAGTGTTTTAGTGGTTTAATATGACGAATGATCAGTACATCGAGCAGCAAGACAACCAGAATGGATACACCGACCAGCGGCATGATCACCCCAAAGCACAGCATAATCGCCAGCACCCCTATGGTCAGTCGTTTGTCCTTCGCTCGGCCCGGTGCTCCAAGCTTCCCTGAAGGCTTGCGTTTACGCCACATGAAGTAGGAGCTGATCGCGATAAGCATGATGCCGATGCAGGTCAAGAGGCCAAGAATCTGATTCGCAACCCCGAACAATCGTCCTTCATGGAAGGCAATGCCGAGCGTGATCGCTTTGGCCATGATGCCATAATCCTGAAACCGAACATCGGTCAGGATGGCTCCACTATACTGATCGACATGCAGCGTAGCATTAAGACCTGGCTTCTTATGGTCGGTAGAGATGGTATACACCCCGCTGTTTCCATTCGGCATGGAGATGGTGTAAGGCTTCTGAACGTTTTTCTGGTCTGCGATTCCGGTCATTTCATTAACATCCAAACGGATATAGCTGCCGCTCATCGATGCAGGTACCGGAATGTTCTCGGCGGCCCATGGAATGTCTTCGGCAACATCTTTTGCGACCGTAACCGATTGGGGCTTGTCCATAAAACCTAATGCATACGGGGGATAATTGGTATGCGTGGCATTGGCAAACCGATCGATTTGTTTACCCAGTACGCCTGACCACGGAAGTCCGCTGAGGATGAGAATCACGATGCTGATGGACAGCCAAAAAGCAGGGACGGCATGGAGATCACGCCAGAATGTGCGGCTGCCTCGTTTGCCTAATCGGGGGAGCAGCGTACCCCATATCGCTGATTTATTGCGCGGCCACCATAAATAGAGACCTGTAATGACAAGGATGACGGCCCAGCAGGCTGATAGCTCGACGAGCCGGTTCGGCCATGTTCCGCTCATCAGCAATTGGCTGTGCATTTTTTTGAAGAAAGCGGAGAAGGTTTGGTCGCTGTTCTGAATCCCGCGGATCGTGCCTGAATAGGGATCGGCATACAGGATAACGGATTGTTCATTGCGTATGGCCGACATTCTGAACGTGGACTCCGGGTGATCAGGCAGGGTGATCGAGGATATCTTGGTACCCGGATAAGCACCCTCTGTCTTGGCAATGATCTCGGATGGACGGAGTGCCTGCGAGCCCACTTCGCGTACAGTGAGCATGTCCTTGTACAAGTACCCTTCAATCTGCGGCTTGAACAGATACATGGACCCGCTGAACGCCAGAATAATCAGAAACGGTGCGAAAATAATACCAGCATAAAAATGCCATCTCCATACCGACTGATAAAGGGAAGTCGTCCAACGGACACGCGGTTTTTTGGATCTTGTTGCTGGGGTGATAGCATCCTCTTCTAACATACTTTTCATCAATCATTACTCCCTGTTAAACTGGAATTTTTCTTACAATTGTTATTATAGATGCGACTCTATCTAGCACCTATGGCTCGAAGTAGTCATTTTCATCGGTTTTTGACAATATTTTGATGATGCTTAAAGGAGGTCAATATGATTCGCAAAATTTCCACAGGAAATATTCGAGTGATCCGGCACCTGTTGTTAGGGGGTGCACTGATCCTCATTGTCATTCTGACAATGAAGTCGGTTCTTACATACACCGCTAACGAAGCCGATGTTCGAATCGGCCATGAAGTCCCTGATTTTACGTTAACCACGATGGACGGAAAGGAGATACAACTGAGTGATTTCAGGGGATCGGGGGTATTGCTCAATTTCTGGGCTTCCTGGTGCAACCCTTGTGTTAACGAGCTCCCTCTTATGAACGAGGCTTCCAAGAAAATGCATGGCGTGGAGGTGGTGGCCGTCAATGTCGGAGAAGACGCAGCCATCGTAGAGCGGTTTGCAGAACGCTATGATCTGGAATTCAAGATCTTGCTGGATCAGGACAATCAAGTGAAACGCCTGTACCGCATCACAGGTTTGCCAGCGACAATTCTGATCGATAAGAACGGCATCATGGTTGATCGCGTCGTCGGCGAGCTGGATGATTACAGCCGTATCCTGGGTCTTATGCAGCGGGTTCAGTCAAGCCAATCCGATCTCCAATAGCTCTTTGGAGCCATACCGATATATAATGATATTGATTACAATGAGGGAATAACGAGCTTGACCAGACATCACGAGATAAGTCATGAAATTAACGAAGGCGGGAAATAACATGTCCTATAAACAAATGAAATGGTTGATCTTAATCATTCCAACCTTGACGATTGGCATCTGGGAGTATGTTCGCCATGAGTTCCTGCTGCCTTATATATCGATGGATTTAGGGAATTGGCTTGCGCCGGTGATTGTGTTTTTGGTATCCATTCTGTTTCTGACGCAGCTGTTCTCGTTGATAGAGCGTAACCAGGCGGAGCTGAATGAAGCCCGGGCGCTGCATGCATCCCTGCAGGAGCGGGAGAAAATTGCCCGCGAGCTTCATGATGGCATTGCACAATCCCTGTTTTTGCTGAATGCTCAGATCGATCGGATGGAGGCCATCGGAGACTCCGGGGAACTTCCGTATCAGGAGGTCAAAGAGAGTGTGCATCGGGCCAATACGTATGTGAGAGAGGCAATCGCCAATCTCAGATACCCTATAGATCCGGAGTCGGTCTCCTGGATGCAGAGCATGAACAGTCTGATAACTGAAATTAAGCAGGAGACCAACCTCCAATTTGATATACAGTGGGATATTCCGGACACGATGCTGTCTGCCAAGGAAAAAGTGGAGCTTCTGGCCTCAATAAGGGAATCCTTATTGAATATCCACAAACACGCCGAAGCGAAGCATGTATGCATAACGGCGGTAGAAACGGACTCAGGCTGGAAGTGTTCCGTCAGCGACGATGGAAGGGGCTTTGAGTTGAACAAGCCGCTCAGCAGCAACCGATACGGGATCAAAATTATGAGAGACCGGGCAGAGGCCATGGGCTGGAAATTCATGATGGAAAGACTGCATAACAAAACGATTATTAGCATTCGGAAGGAGATCACCTAATGAATAAACAGCCTTTTCGGGTATTAATCATCGATGACAGCGATCTTGCGAGAGAAGGAATCCGCACCATCTTGAGCAGTGATTCTACCTTTGAGGTGGTAGCTGAGGGGCAGAGCGGCGAGGAAGCCCTGGAGCTCACGGAGAAATGGATGCCTGACATCATCCTGATGGATATTCAGATGCCTGGAATGGGCGGACTAGAAGCGACCAAGCAGGTCAAGGACAAGTTTCCTTACGTTAAAATCGTGATGGTCACGGTATCCGATGATATCGCCCATCTGTTTGATGCCTTGAAGCGCGGAGCGCAGGGGTATCTGTTAAAGAACCTGAATCCTGAATCGTGGCATGAATATCTGAAAGCTATAGCCGTGGACGAAGCGCCGATGAGCCGTGAACTCGCTTTTCGAATACTAAAGGAGTTCTCGCAGCAAGAGAAACCGGATCCAGGCAACAGTCCGCTAACCGCACGGGAAAGAGAAATTCTGGGCCGCGTGGCCGAAGGTTTGTCCAATCGCGATATCTCTGTCGCCTTGTGCATATCCGAGAATACGGTCAAGAATCATCTGAAAAATATTTTGCAAAAGCTGCATTTGGAGAATCGGGTTCAGCTTACCCGCTATGCCTTTGAGCAAGGCTGGATGGGAAAGAGATCGTAAGTATAGCCGCAGATGATACCAATCTCCAATCGGTTTAAGGGATGAAGAGGACACGAAATTTAAGATTCCAGCAAAAGAAACCGGTGCATGGTGTGTTCATTTCTGTTTAACAAGGAAGATGCCAACCGCAATGACTCCGATGCCGACCCAGTTCTTCCAAGTCGGAACTTCCTTCAGGAACAAGTAAGCCACTCCTAATGAAATCAGGATTTCCAAGCATTTAGAGAAGATGAGGGTGTAGCCTAATTGATCGGTAGCTTTGTATCCATAGCGGATCCCGTATCCTATGCACATATTGGCAATGAGGAACAAGGGGAGCATGAACAACTGAAACTGCAGCGTAGGCCAGAACAGATGCTGGATATGCTTGGTTTGGTATGAAAATACGAGATTGATGATCGACAGACCGCCGAAGAGCAAGCCGATACTGTAGATGTAGAACATAAAGCGCCTCCTATAACCATAGTCATTGCGGTACGCCATTAATGTTTCCTCGCAACAACTTTTTTATCCATGGACAATTTGAACGAATGCTGTTGTGCAGTCCTGCTGAAATTTTGTAAGGCCTTCGGTGCAAGCGAAGAGTGTGCTTGGCAACATAAAAAGGATGGCTCCCTTACAACCGGGAACCATCCTTCTTTCATATGCTTAATGAACTTGATGAAGCCGGCTGTACACGCCGCCGGAATGAATCAATTCCTGATGTGTGCCCTGTTCGGCAATGCCATCGGAATTCACGACGATAATCCGGTCCGCACTCTGAATCGTGGTCAGGCGGTGAGCGATAACCAGCGTTGTTCTGCCCACCGACAGTTCTGCAAGCGACTTCTGGATTTGGGCCTCCGTCTCTGTATCCAGTGCGGACGTGGCTTCGTCCAGGATCAGAATCGGCGGGTTCTTAAGGAACATTCTCGCAATGGATAATCGCTGCTTCTGACCGCCGGACAGCTTGACTCCGCGTTCCCCGATGATGGTCTCCATGCCGTCTGGCAGGCTGCGTATCAGGTCATCCAGCGATGCGCGCCGAGCGGCTTCCCAGATTTGATGATCGGTTGCATGTAAATCGCCATACGCGATATTGTCCCGGATCGTGCCGGAGAACAGGAAGACATCCTGCTGCACGATGCCGATATGCTTGCGCAGGCTTCGCAATTGGACATCCCGGATATCGATTCCATCAACCGTAATGCTGCCTTGCTCCACCTCATAGAAGCGGGGGAGCAGACTGCAGATCGTCGTTTTGCCCGCACCGGAAGGACCGACAAACGCGACGGTTTCCCCGGCACGAATCGACAGGTGAATGTTATTCAAAATGGTTCTTGACGACTCATATCCAAAGGTTACCCCTTCAAAGCGGATATCTCCCCGGACGGAGGAGAGGGAAACGGCATCAGGGGCATCCGCGATTTCCGGATCGGTTTCCATAATCTCCAGGTAACGTTTAAAGCCGGCAATGCCTTTGGGATAACTCTCGATAACCGCATTGATCTTCTCGATCGGGCGGAAGAAGATGTTGGAGAGCAGCAGGAATGCCATGAACTCACCCATTTCAAGCTTGCCCTGGATAAAGAACCAGGCACCGCAGATCATAACAAACACCGTGATTAATCTCATTAGCATATAGCTGACCGACATGCTCTTTGCCATGGTTTTGTAAGCCAGCAGCTTGGTGGCACGGAACTGCTTATTCTCCTCGGCAAACAGCTTCTTCTCATGTTCTTCATTAGCAAACGACTGAACGACACGGATACCGCCAACGTTGTCTTCGATGCGGGCATTGAAATTCCCTACATTCCCGAACAATTGTCTATACGTTGTTGTCATCCTCCCGCCGAATTTGATGATCAGCCATGCCATGAATGGCACGATGATGAAGGTTAGCAGTGCAAGCTCCAGATTAATGTAAGCCATTAGGGAGAACGATCCGAGCAATGTCATGATGGCAATAAACACATCCTCCGGCCCCATGGTGAGCTACTTCTCCGACATCGTTCAGATCATTCGTGATGCGGCCCATGAGGTGGCCGGTTTTGTTGTTGTCAAAGAAACGGAAGGATAACTTCTGAATATGAGAGAACATGTTCTCCCGCATATCCGTTTCAATATTAATGCCCAGCATATGTCCCCAGTAGGTCACAATATATTGCAGCGCGGTGTTCAGCGCATAGATGGACAGCAGGACGATACAGGCGATAAGGATCAACGGCCAATCCTGGCTTGGCAGCAGATCATCAATAAATTTGCTAACGGCCAGCGGAAAAGCAAGCTCAAGGAGTCCGGCGATGACCGCGCACGTAAAATCAAGAATGAACAATCCCTTATAAGGACGATAGTACGAAAAAAACTTTCTGATCAAGTATCATCACGCTCCAAGTTATACCTCTGTCAGGGTTATGGGTTTGAATAAACAATGTCTAACAGCCATTAACGGCTGTCACTGGGCTGCTTCGTATCATACAACTCAAAAGCTTGAATGTACTCGTGAATGATCTGATCCACGGCCTTCAGCTCTCCGCTGACCACGTCTTTAATTGCTTGAAAGTCGGGGTCATTTACCTGCTTCTTCAAGGTATCCCGTTTCACATATAAATGGTCTAGAAAAGACAGCGCACGCCCCCTGCGAAACGTCTGCGCCATCTTACCGCCTTCTCTGCCGCCGTGGTGTTCCTCAAGACGTCTTCCGTGACGCCCGCCCTGACGGTGGCTATCGCGATGGCGGAATTCCTCCCGGTTCTGGCCCGGCATATCCTGATCCTCTTTTCGCATGCAGCACGACCTCCTTCAAAATTAATTGTATACGTATGTATACCTCATAATTTGATTGTATACGTTCGTATACAATTTCGTCAATCCATTTATTTAGGATATTGGAAAATTCGAGGAGACAGAGGGAAGATATGCTATGATTATACATAATCGCCCCGAGGAGAATGTAGAGGGATTGTGACCACGGGAGCGTAGAGAGTAGAGACCATAGAGGGGAGCTTAACGCAATGACCGAACCTAATCATGAATACTGGATGCAGATAGCCATCGAGGAAGCCCATCAAAACGTTCAGAATGTGGAGGGTGGACCTTTTGGAGCGATTGTCGTTAAAGAGGGGAAAGTGATAGGCAGAGGCCGGAATCTGGTTACTGCTCTGAATGACCCTACAGCTCATGCCGAAGTGCAAGCGATACGAGAAGCATGCCTGCATATGGAGGATTTTCAGTTAAAGGGCTGTACGATTTATACCAGCTGCGAGCCTTGCCCGATGTGCCTGGGAGCTATCTATTGGTCAAGACCGGACGCCGTCTATTATGCAAGCACCAAAAAAGAGGCAGCCGAGATCGGGTTTGATGATCATTTTATATATGACGAGATTGCAACACCCATGGAACAGCGTTCGATTCCCATGAAGCAGATTCAGACCGATGATTATTTGCTGCCCTTTCAAGCCTGGAGCTCAGCCGAGCGCAAAATTGAATATTAACATGAAGAACCCGGGTTTCCTGTAAGGGTAGCCCGGGTTTGTTTATGACTTGGCAATTTTGATGCCAAAATAAGTATTGAGCGCATTCGCATATTCCTGCTCGTTGCCTGGCTTAAAGGAATGGACGCCGCTAGGCTTGTAGATTCTGAATTCGTCATTGTCAACAGTGTTTCTGCCTTCTGCCGTACGGATGGATACTCGGGCGGTTTTGTTAAAGGGCGATTCGGGAGCATGCTCGCACCAGAATGAAGTCGTAATGAAATCTCGGGGGAGATTCGGTTCCTCCGTAAAGGAGAATACGGGATCCCAGGCTTCCTTCTTCCACTCCTCAAGCATCCAGCCGTATGCTTCTGTTTGTACGAGACGGTAGGTTTCATTGCCCTGGGTTTGCTCCAGGCCATCCACCAGCTCCAGCGGCTGACGCGGACCTGCCCCTCCCACACCAACATCGGCAATAAAGCGCTGCTCCCCGATATTTATCTGCAGAATATGATGCCTGCGTTTGGCTGGGGTATCGGTTTCATCCCGCCAGAAGCGGCCGAAGTAATGAGTGACCTCAAAACCCAGCTCCTGCAGCAGCCAGCCAAACAGGGCATTCAGCTCGAAGCAGTAACCGCCGCGGTGCCTCGTCACGATTTTATCGTAAAGATGGGGGATATCTAGGGAAAGGGGAATTCGGTCCAGGATATCGAGATTTTCATAGGGTACGGTGTGCACATGCTGCTCTTGCAATCTGGCAAGCATATAGGCACTATTTACAATTGGGCCGGTGTATCCAATACGATCCAGATACTGGTTTATGTCCAGGGTATTGACCTTGTTATTCATTTCATCACCGCAACTTTCGTATTTGGTCAGCTTGGTAGAACGTAGCGAAATATAATTATATACTTTATATCATAAATCAGAACTTTCTAATAGAGAAGGAAACGGAGTGGAGATTATGCCGATGGATATGACCGCCCTTCGGACGGCAGCTAGAAAAATAACATTCATACCTGAGCATTATAGACTTGTTATGGAGGACAATACCCCTAAGGGTTTTAATGAAAGAGCAAGAACGTTTATTTGGGAGGATCCTCAGCTTAAAGATCATAAAATCGAGGTATCTTTAAGTTTGAAAACCGGACAGCTGATGAGGCTGGAAATCGAACAGGAGTCACATGAATCGATGGAGGAGGCTGTTGCAATTGAACAGGCGAAGAAGGCCGCGAAAGCGTTCATGAGCAAGTTTCATCCGGATCATAAAGTGTTGACCTCCCTTCACGCTGAGTTTAAGAGAAACCGCTATGATGTCGAAATCAGGGCCGAAGTAGGAGGATTGCCTCTGCCTAATACCGGATGTGAAGTCAGACTTGATCAAAATTTAAATGTGGTCCGATATCAGGCGGACGAATACACGGGGGTGGAACTTCCCGGTTGGCCTTCTGAAATCGTCACCCCTGAGGCAGCGAAGGAGCGGATCATTCAGGAAATACATATGGGGTTAATCATTACGACATTATATCCGTCAGTTTACGAACTGGAAGGGAATGAGGAGCAGCATCGTCTGGTCTATGAACCGGCTCAAGGACGTCGCAAGATCGATGCCGTGACGGGTGAGCCCTTGTTTGCTCTGCAGCACGATCTGCTGCCGCCTACGGTTCCCATTCCCCCTGCTCATGATGAAATACAGCAGCCGTCCAAAGAGACTGAAGAAGCATTGCTTGAGGCGATGGCTCATTCAAACCCCGAAACGGAGAATATGTCCTTGGATGGATACACAAGCCTGATTCGCTTCTGGGAGGCACAGCTTGGGATAGATACCGCAAGGTACGTTCTGGATCGGCCCAGAGGAGACGAGGAGAACCTAATTCTGTACTATTTTGAAAAAAACCTCGCGAACAATGAAGCTGGCGCGGATCAGGAGAGTTGTCCCACAACGGACCCGTTATCCGTTGACGGATACATGGAAAGACGATGGGGAGATGCACTTCGAAACTTTGATGCAGCTTATATGGTACATATTGATAAATCGACGGGCCATCTGGAAAGGCTGCATTATAAGCAAAGGAGCCCTGAGGGTGAAGCGGTGTTAACGCGTGAGCAATGCTGGAGGGTCGCAGAACGATTCTTGCAGCGGTTCTTCCCTGAATATGCGGCATACTTGCAATTGGAAGTGGAGTGGGATGAAGAGGAGTCGGTAGCGGATCAAGAGCTTGAGGAAGAACAAGGCGCAGCTGAACCGCGCAAGCGGGAGAACTTCCATCTACCGTTATTTGTTGATCAATACAGGGTCAGGACCGAGCGTGTTCATATCAGCGTAAGTACCATTACAGGTGAAGTCCTTATCTACCGCACTGTGTCGAAGGAGAGAATTCTAGAGCTGGAGGCCTGCCGGTTTGAGTCCATGGTTTCGCCCGAGGAGGCGCTTGCCCGTTATGCGGACCATCTCGAAGTATCGCTTAGGTGGTTCATTGACGGTGACGACAACACATCATGCTACAAATTAATCTATGATCCCGTCTACAAGAGGAGAGCAGAGCTGGAAGGAACAACGGAAGAGCATGTACTGGAATTTATCGATGCCGTGAACGGAGAGCCTTTGTGGATGAAGATGTAGTGTATTATAAATGTTCATATTATGCCGTATCACAAAAGAAGGGTGCCCCAATCGCCAGAAACTGGCGAGGGACACCCTTTCTTGTATAACAGCTCAAACTCTATATTAACCGCAAGTGCAGTTCAGAACCGGTTTGCGTGCAGCGGTTGTCTCGTCAAGACGCTTCACCACGGTTGTATAAGGTGCGTTGATGACAACCTCCGGCGTGGTTTCAGCTTCCTTGGCGATCTGGATCATCGTGTCGATGAAGCCGTCAAGTGTTTCCTTGCTTTCTGTCTCGGTCGGCTCAATCATGATGCATTCTTCTACGTTCAGCGGGAAGTAGATGGTTGGCGGATGATAACCAAAGTCGAGCAGCCGCTTGGCAACATCAAGAGTACGTACACCGTATTCTTTCAGCTTTCTGCCGGACAGGACGAATTCGTGCTTGCACAGCCCCGGGTAAGCGACCTCGTAGTATGGAGCCAGACGATGCATCATATAGTTGGCGTTCAGTACGGCGAGTTCAGAGACGCGGCGGAGCCCGTCTGGACCGTAGGTGCGAATATACGTGTAGGCACGAACCAGGATACCGAAGTTGCCATAGAATGCCTTTACGCGGCCAATCGACTGGGGCCTGTCGTAATCCCAATAGAAGCTGCCGTCCTCGCGTTTGGATACAATCGGTTTTGGCAGGAACGGAATCAACAAACTCTTCACACCGACAGGACCAGACACCCGGACCGCCGCCGCCGTGCGGGGTACTCATTGTTTTATGCAGATTGAGATGGACTACGTCAAAACCCATGTCGCCTGGTCGGGTAATACCCATAATCGCATTGGAATTGGCTCCGTCATAATAGAGGAGACCGCCTGCCTCGTGCACGATTTCCGCAATTTCCACGATCTGCTCCTCGAACAGACCCAGTGTGCTTGGATTCGTCAGCATCAGGGCGGCCGTGTCGTCACCAACAACTGCGCGCAGAGCATCCAGATCCACCATACCGCGCTCGTTGGATTTGATCGTGATGGTGTCGTAACCGGCTACTGTCGCACTGGCTGGATTCGTACCGTGTCGAGGAGTCGGGAACAATCACCTTGGTGCGCTTCTCGCCGCGGCTCTCATGGTAAGCACGGATAAGCATAAGACCCGTCCATTCACCGTGGGCACCCGCAGCAGGCTGCAGTGTTACCTGATCCATGCCGGTAAGTGCCGCCAGATCGTTCTGAAGGGTATAGAGCATCTCCAGAGCCCCCTGAATGCTTTCTTCAGGCTGGTACGGATGAATCTTGGCAAACCCGGCAAAGCGGGCAACATCCTCATTAATCTTCGGATTATATTTCATGGTGCATGAACCGAGCGGGTAGAAGCCGTTATCGATACCGAAGTTTCGTCTCGACAGCTCGGTGTAGTGCCGTATCACATCTACTTCGTATACTTCCGGCAGCTCAGCCGGATTGCTGCGAAGCAGATCTTCTGGGATGAGGGATGCAGCGTCCACTTCCGGAACGTCACACTCAGGAAGGGAATAGGCGACACGCCCCGGCTTGCTGAGTTCGAATATCAATGCTTTTTCCGGTTTCATATGATCGCCTCCAGTTCGCCAATGAATTGGTCGATTTCTTCCTTCGTTCGCCGCTCGGTTACGGCAATCAGCATGCATCCTTGAAGCTCGGGATAGGAGACACCGAGATCATATCCGCCGATATAACCTGCACCCAGCAGCTTCGAGTTGAGCTCCTTGATGTTAGTCCCTTCTGGCAGCTTCACTACGAATTCGTTAAAGAAGGGAGAGCTGAATGGAAGGGAGAGGGACCCATGGGATGCACGCTCAGCAGCATAATGGGATTTGCGCACATTGAGAAGAGCTGCCTCCTGCATGCCCGCTTTGCCCAGGGTGGACATATAAACGGACGCACACAAAGCGAGCAGGGCCTGGTTCGAGCAGATGTTGGACGTTGCCTTCTCGCGGCGGATATGCTGTTCGCGCGCTTGCAGGGTTAGCACGAATCCCCGTTTGCCGTCCTGGTCAACGGTTTGACCCACAATACGACCGGGAATCCGGCGCATCAGCGGCTCGGATACCGCAAAGAAACCGCAGGTGGGTCCACCAAGAGATGCAGGAATACCAAGCGGCTGAGCATCGCCGACCACAATGTCGGCCCCAAGGACGCCTGGAGATTCCAGCAAACCAAGGGAGAGCGGATTAACGCTTAGCACAAGGAGCGATTTTTTCTCATGCACCAACGGTTCGATCGACCTCACATCTTCAATGCAGCCGAAGAAATTCGGCGATTGCAGAAGTACGGCCGCTGTATCTTCTGTAATCGCGGCAGCGAGAGCTTTCTGGTCGGTAACCCCATTCACAATGCCGACTTCAACGACTTCCAGGTCGAGGCCATGAGCCGACGTGAGAACGATTTCCCGTGCTTCTGGATGAACAGCGCGGGAAATGACGATTTTCTTGCGTTTAGTCGCCCCGCTGGCAAGCGCTGCAGCTTCGGCAAGTGCCGTAGATCCGTCATACATGCTGGCATTCGCGACCTTCATGCCGGTCAATTCGCAGATATAGGATTGAAATTCAAAGATTGCTTGAAGCTCGCCCTGACTGATCTCCGGCTGGTAAGGCGTATAAGCGGTATAGAATTCGGAGCGGGAGATGACATGATTGAGCACAACGGGAATATGGTGGTCATATAAACCGGCGCCCAGAAAGCTTGTATAGCGATCAAAATCGGCGTTGCGATCCGACAGGCTGCGACATATGCTTCAGAAGTTCCGGCTCACCCAGTCGTTTCGACATAGGGATGACTCCGTTGTAACGGACAGCTTTCGGGATATCGGCAAACAGATCCTCGATCGTCTCCGCACCGACTGCGGCAAGCATGTCGGCCTGATCTTGATCGGTCATAGGCAAGTAACGATGCTTCATGATAAGGCAGCTCCTCTTTTGTAGAATGGTGTCTTAACCACTTTGGCTTTTAACTTCTTACCGCGGATTTCCACCCATACCTCGGAATCCAGGCTTGTATAGGCGGTTTCGATCAGGGCCAGGCCTAGATTTCTCTTGAGCGTTGGGGACTGAGTACCGCTTGTCACTTCGCCGATGGGTTCGCCTTCACTGTTGAATACAGGATAATGGGAGCGAGGAATGCCGCGGTCGATGAGTTCTATGCCGACAAGTTTACGCGGTACACCCGCATTTTTCTGCTGCTGAAGCGCTTCCCGACCGATGAAATCACCGCTGTCCAGCTTCACGAAGAAACCCAGGCTGGCTTCAAGCGGAGAAATCGTGCTTGAAAGTTCCTGCCCGTACAATGGCAATTTCGCCTCGAAGCGAAGTCGTATACACGGGCACCGAGTCCAGTTGGAATGAGTCCATGAGATTGTCCAGCGGCTAACAGACCACTCCAAATGGCAGGTGCATCTGCAGCGGAGCAGTAGATTTCGAAGCCATCTTCCCCGGTGTAACCGGTCCGGGACAGCAGCGCTGTCGTGCCGAATACTTGAGCGTTCTGAATAAAATGGAAGGAAGGGAGCTCGCTTAGTGTCTCGGAGGTAGCCTGCGCCATGATGTTTACAGCGTCAGGCCCCTGAATTGCAATCAGCGCTGTCTCTGCGGATACATTCCGGATTATGACATCACCCGCAAGATGATCCTGAAGCCACTGGAGATCCTTGTCGATGTTGGAGGCATTCACAACCAGCATGAATTGATCCGCCGACAGTTTATAGACAAGCAGATCATCAACCGTACCACCGTTGTCGTAACACATTAGGGTGTATTGGGCCTGACCAGCTGATAATCGGGTTACATCATTCGTAGTCATCTTCTGGATAAAGGCTTCAGCGTCTGCTCCTGTGACGATAAATTCGCCCATATGGGAAACGTCGAACAGCCCAGCCTGCTTGCGCACAGCTTCATGCTCTTGAACAATGCCGGAAAATTGCACGGGAAGCTCCCAGCCGCCGAAGTCGATGCAGCGAGCCGAAGGAAAATCGGAATAAAGCGGGTAGAGCGGTGTACGTTGTAATGAACTCATCTCTTCACCTCTTCTAATTGGCATGATTAAGGGGGGAACACCAAAAAAAGGACAGGCAGAAGGATAACAAGAGGCGCTCGAAAAAAAGCCCGCTCATTAAATCATCCTTCTGCTCTGTCCTTTGTACCTGAGAGTTACCCCACATGTCATGTTAGTATTGTGTAAAGCGTGTGTGAGTTTCCCCGTGGGTGATTCTGCATTTAGAATTCTCTCCAGAGGTGCGTCCGGTAAAGGTCCTTTTGCCTGAGAGATTCACCGTGTTACGGCTTACTCCTTCGGCGTTACCTGTCAATCCTGTTGGTAATCTCTCCCGCTACCATCATCCGCGTGAAAATATATTGAGTTGTAATGATCTTCCTATGTTCTTGTGATTATTATAAACGTCTTTCTCCATAAAGTGTCAACCTTTATTTCACTTAAATATTTTCAATGCTAAAATTTTTGTCAGATATCTTGACATCGCCTCGTCCCTGTTTTATTCTGTGGGAGAATAAGCCAATCGAATATGCGGATGACGATGGATGGGAGAGACCGCCGAAAAGGGTATTGCTGCCGGGCGGCACCGAAGGAGCAAACCGTTGTGCCTGCCGGGCTGACGAGTAATCTCTCAGGTAAAAGTACCGCCATCTGACGCAGCTCTGGAGAGTGCGCAAGCCACCCAAGGGGAAAGATAAGACCAAGGCGACACGTGGTCGATCACAAACTCTCAGGTACCGAGGACAGAGAGAAGGCGAATGCCTTTTTTGTGTTCTTTTTTTCCATTTATTCACCTTAATTTCATTTCTTTAAGAAAAGAGGAGTATCCGTAAATGAGTGAAATCAGAGAGAATTTGGTGTACAGCGACGATCATGAATGGGCATTGAAGGTAGAAGGAAACGTGGTGCGCGTCGGCATTTCCGATCATGCGCAATGCCAGCTGGGCGATATCGTATTCGTTGAGCTGCCTGAGGCAGGTGCTGCGGTTTCCGCAGGCGATAGCATTGGTACAATTGAATCGGTAAAAACCGTATCAGAGCTGTATTCCCCTGTATCCGGAACCATTACCAAAGTGAATAATTCACTGGAAGACCAGCCGGAGCTTGTAAACGGAGAGCCGTACGATGGCGGATGGATTATTGAGGTTGAGGTGGAGGGTGAGCTGGAGGAAGCTCTCGGGAAGCTGCTGACTGCTGAATCTTATCGTGCGAAAGTGGACTAACAATTGAACCATAATCTGGGATATTAAAACATAAACAGCTGCGCGTTCGTAACGAAGGTTACGAGGTGCAGCTGTTTTAATTTTTTTCTCCAAGTGCTATTTCTAAAGCGTGTTCGACGCCAAGCGTCTTGCGCTCATGCGTGCTCGAAGTTCGGGAAGATTGATGACGACGATCCCGCCAATAATCAACAGACTGCCAAGGATTGAATAGAGTGAAATGCCTTCAGCATACAGGAGCACGCCCAGTCCCAGTGCTATAATCGGAGAAACAAACAGCCAGGTGGAAGGGAAAAACGCATTCGTTGCTTTCAGCAGCCAGGCATACAGGCTATGGCCCAGCATCGAGCCGATGATCATCAAATACAATACAGAGCCTATAGCAGGCAGGGTCAGAATATCATGCAACCGAACTTGTTCACTGAATACCGACAGAAGCAATAACGCAGCTCCGCCATACATCATCTGGACCGCATTGATCGTGATCGGCGAGATATCGGGCATGTCAAATGACAGTTTGCGGGTAGCCAGGGAGCCCACGCTATATCCGATCTCCCCGATTAGAATGACGATACAGCTCAGAATCCAAATCATATTGCTCCCCAGCACCAGATTTGGCATGATGAGCACGCAGACCCCCGCAAAACCGACGGCGCATCCCCAATAATCGCTGCGCCGGGCTTTTTTCCTCATCACAACCGATTGAACTATCAGAATCATCATTGGACCTGTTGCCGACAGAATGGCAGCGATTCCTGAAGTTATATGCTGCTCAGCCCAGTACAGTGTTGCAAATGTCATAAACGTGCTGGTCATTCCAATCAGAATGAACTCCTTGCGCAGGAGCAGGTTCAACTTCACTTTACGCTGTGATATCATCCACAGGAAGATGAGTGCGCCCGCCAGAAGGAATCGAATCCCTGCCGAGAAAAAGGGCGGCAGTCCGGCTTCAACGCCAACCTTGATGGCGAGAAACGTTGTGCTGAAAATAGCGCACATTAGCAAGTAGTTGAAAATAATCATGCAGCATCCTCCTTTTTCTATACTATAATGGGTAGTTAGTAGACCAGATCGCTAGAAGATAGAACAGATGCGCCAATGGTACAGATTGGGGGAAACATCTATGGAAATCACAACGGTGGGAGCTAAACATGAAAAACGGAAGCTGCAGCAATCTGTCTATGACGCTATCGTGGATGGCATAACCCAAGGTGAGTGGAAGGAACTGGACAAGCTGCCCTCCGTGCGAGTGATGGCCGGGAGAATGAACGTTCATCGATTGACGGTGCTGAAGGCTTATCAGCAGCTGCTGGAAGATGGGATTGTTCATGTAAAATACAAATCGGGATATTTCGTATCGGCATCGGAATCGGCAGCCGCCGATGCATCGCCAGCATCGCATCGGGACAGCCGATCATGGGATTATCAGGCCAGATCGCTGTATGTCCATCGCAGCCGGTTATCTGACATTCACAGGCAGCAAGTGGATTACCAAATGTCCGAAGCCCTGATTGATCCTGGTTTGCTGCCCAATGCCTACCTGTCCAATCATGTCAAACAAGTGTTTGATATGTATCCGAAGGTGCTGAGCACTTATTCCTCGGTGTCCGGAGATATAGAGCTGCGAGCGGAATTGGCCCGGTATTTTATGGAGAAACAAGGCATAACGGTACATCCGGAAGAACTGCTGATCACAACGGGCTCTCAACAGGCAATTGACTTGATTTCACGTTCCTTGGTGAAAGACGGAGATCGCGTATTGATTGAACGGCCGACATACAGTCCGGCGATTGATTTGTTTGTGCAGCAGAATGTGAAGCTGCTTCCCGTCGAGATTGCGCCGCAAGGATATGATCTCGAACAGATCGAATTTCTTATGCGTACAGAGCAGCCGAAGCTGTTCTATATGAACCCTACATTTCAGAATCCCACGGGATATACGGTTCCCGTCAGACAGCGCAAGGCGCTGGTTGAATTGGCGGAACGGTATCAATGCATTTTGGTGGAGGATGAGGTATATCACGAACATCTATTTCGGAGATCCGCCGCCGCTGCCCTTTTTTTATTACGATACCGAAGGGTATGTCATTCACATTCGAAGCTTCAGCAAATAGTGTGGCTCCCGGCTTGCGAATATCGGTGCTGGCTGCCCGTCCGGAGCTGATGAATGCCATTATTCCGATCAAGGCCCTTTCGGACAATGGAACGCCGCTACTGACCCAGAAGATATTCCAGCATTATTTCTTCTCCAGCAGGCTTCAGGAGCATGTGGCTAAGCTTCGAATTGCGCTGGAGCTTCGTAAAGCCAGAATGGAGAAGCTACTGGAGGCTACGGATTGGCGATGGACCAGCCCGGGAGGAGGGTTGAATCTGTGGATAGAGCTCCCGAACAACGTCAACGTGGATGAGTTATTGCGGCAATGTCTTGCTGAGTCGATAGCCTTTGTTCCCGGGCGTATTTGTGATCCTCTGGATAGGATGGATTCGTGGATCAGGCTCAGTTATTCGTATATCAGTGAGATCCAGCTGGAAGAAGGTATCAGGCGTCTGATTCAGATAGCGGATCGTGTGAAGGTATAAGAGATACACAGAATCAATGCATCTGCCATCAAGTGACAGGGCAGCAGAGTCGGCTGAGCCGGACTGAGTGGATTGAGATCATTTTTTCTTCTGTATGGTGTCACAAAACATGCTCCAATCTCGTGTTATGTGCAAATCGCATATAAAAAAGGAGATGGACCGCCAGCATCGGAGGTATGAACTACTCATGCCGGAAGGCATGCGGTTCAGGTTATAAGCAGTCCAGCTCTTCGGAGTGGGCTGCTTTTTTGGTTAATACCGGTGGGGCTGGAACCGCTGGCGTTCATTCCATGAGCATTTTATGAAGGAATGATGAAACTGGATTCGCATTCCATTTTGCAGGGTAATTAAATCTCGGGTTCACGAGCGGATCTGTTGCCAATCGCTGCACTCGTCAGATGCTCATCTACTACATACCAGGAGGTTCCGACAAATGGACAATTCAAATTCCAATCCGAATGTTAACAACCAGAACAAGACAAGCAAGGACCAACAGCTGGAGCAATTCACGGTAGACAATGACGGCAAGAACTTGACAACCAATCAGGGACTGAACGTCTCTGAGGATGAACATTCGCTTAAAGTTGGTGAACGCGGTCCGACATTGATGGAGGACTTTCACTTCAGGGAAAAAATGACGCATTTTGACCATGAACGAATTCCGGAGCGGATCGTGCATGCCCGCGGTTTCGGGGCACATGGTTATTTTCAGGTATATGAATCGATGAAAGACTATACAAAAGCCAAGTTCCTTCAGGATCCTTCCGTGGTCACACCGGTATTCGTCCGTTTCTCCACAGTTGCAGGTTCCAGAGGCTCAGCTGACACGGTCAGGGATGTACGCGGTTTTGCGACCAAATTTTACACGGAAGAAGGAAATTATGATCTGGTGGGCAACAACATGCCGGTATTCTTTATTCAGGATGCGATGAAGTTTCCCGATTTCATTCATGCGGTAAAGCCGGAGCCTCATAACGAGATTCCGCAGGCCCAGTCCGCTCATGATACCTTCTGGGATTTCGTTGTTCACAACACAGAAAGTGCGCACATGATTATGTGGGCAATGTCCGACCGCTCGCTCCCGCGAAGCTTTCGGATGATGGAGGGCTTTGGCGTGCATACCTTCCGTTTCTTGAATGAGGAGGGAAAAGCGCATTTCGTGAAATTCCACTGGAAACCGGTACTCGGCACACATTCCCTCTTATGGGACGAAACGCAGAAGCTGGCAGGGAAGGACCCCGACTTTAATCGCCGTGATCTGTGGGATGCCATCGAGTCCGGGAATTATCCGGAATATGAGTTTGGCGTGCAAATGATTCCGGAGGAGGCCGAGTTCGATTTTAACTTTGATATCCTCGATCCGACGAAGGTATGGCCTGAAGAGATCATTCCGGTAAAAATCATCGGCAAAATGACACTGAATCGCAATACGGATAATTTCTTTGCCGAAACGGAACAAATCGCATTCCATCCCGGACATGTCGTTCCCGGTATTGATTTCACGAATGATCCACTGCTGCAAGGTCGTCTGTTCTCTTATACCGATACGCAGCTATCCCGGCTGGGCGGACCGAATTTTCATGAAATTCCGATCAACCGTTCCGTTGCGCCGGTTCACAACAACCAGCGGGATGGTATGCACCGCATGACCATTAATAAGGGACCGGTCAGCTATCACAAGAACGGCATCGCCGGCAATACGCCGAAGCCGGTTCCGCCTGAGAAAGGCGGCTACGAGCACTATACGGAGAAGGTTGAGGGACGCAAGGTCCAGGCCCGCAGCGATAGCTTCAAGGATCACTTCAGCCAGGCGGCGATGTTCTGGAACAGTATGTCGGATGTGGAGAAAATGCATATCGTATCCGCTTTCCAATTCGAGCTTGGCAAGGTGCAGCGGAAGGAAATCCGCCAGCAGGTCGTTGATCTGTTTGCTCATGTCGACAGTGATCTCGCAACCCGCATTTCGGAAGGCATCGGAACGATTCCTCCCCAAACCAGCGGTTCGGCTTCCAGTGAGTCTTCGCCTGCGCTGAGCATGATGAATACGGTAAAGCTGCCCTTAACGCGTAAGGTGGCTGTGCTTGCAGGTAACGGATTCACGGACGAGTTGCCGTTTGTGTTATCCCAGCTGCAGCAAGCGGGCATCATCGCCGAAGTGGTTAGTCCGAAGCTGGGGACCATTAAGGGTAAAACCAGCGGGGAGCTGGAGGTTCAGCATTCCCTCCTCGGGGCTGATTCGGTCTTGTTTGACGCGGTGCTTGTCGCAGGGGGCGCCTTAAGCGTGTCGGAGCTCCTGACTGAGCCGAAGACTCTCGATTTTATCAAGGAAGCCTACCAGCATTTCAAGCCAATCGGCGCTATTGCGGAAGGGGCTAATCTGCTGCCATCCGCAAATGGAGAAGGTATCGTGATTGCTCAGGAGAATGAGGAGCTTAAACCGTTCGGACAAGCCTTCATGGAGGCAATCGCTGCGCATCGTCATTGGACGCGCGCTATTTAACTTTGGGTATTGCTTGAATACAGGAATGGATTAAGGTATAATTCCCTTTAATCATTTATGGAGTGAAGGGGATTATATCATGATGAACATCCAATGGAATCAACTTCATCATCACAAGCAGCGTTAGCACACCTGTAACCAATCAGGGTGGGCTGACGCTGTTCGCGTTGGCCTCCCTGCCGCATACCAAGCGCGCGGGACCAAGAGGTCCGGCGCGTTTTTTATTTTCAGAAGAAGAAAGGATGATCTAAGGTGCAGAACGTAAAAGGGACATACGACTATTTTGGCAAGGAGCAGGCCGTTCGGCGAAAGGTGCAGTCCACACTGCGCGACGTGTTTGAGAGCTATGATTATGAGGAGATGGAATCCACCATCCTGAATGAGCGGGAACTGTTATCTTCGAAGTATGCAGGCGGAGAAGAAATTCAGAAGGAGATGTATCAGCTGACCGATCAGGGAAAGCGAGACCTGGGTCTACGATACGATTTGACGATTCCATTTGCCAAGGTGATTGCCTTTAACCCCGGTATCGAGCTGCCGTTTAAACGGTTTGAGATGGGGAAGGTCTTTCGGGATGGACCCGTTAAGCGGGGAAGATTGCGGGAATTTCTGCAATGCGATGTCGATGTGGTGGGGATTCCGGGTCCGGAAGCGGAGGTCGAGCTGATGCAGCTCGCAGTTGAAGCGTTTCGGAGATTGGAGATTCCGGTTCTCCTCCGATGGAATAACAGCCGATTTTTGGGGGAGGTACTTGAATCGATGGGCGTTCCCGCAGAGATGAAATCAACGGTAATGCTAACGCTCGACAAGATCGAGAAGATTGGCAGGGAAGGAGTTCGGCAAGAACTGGTGAGCAAGGTGCTGGCTCCTGAGGTTTGCGATCACATCCTTGAGTTTGTTGATCTTAAAGAGCCGTCCTTCGAACAGATTGTCGGGAGATACCGCGTAGGCGACAACCCCGGTGCACGTGAAGTCCAGATGCTGCAAGACATGCTGCAGCGAGTAGGGCTTGAGCAGGATTGTGTGTTCGATCCATTTCTTTCACGCGGATTGTCTTTCTATACGGGTACCGTATATGAAATCTTTGATGTCTCGGGCAGCTACCGTTCAAGCCTGGGCGGAGGGGGACGATATGATGCCATTATCGCACACCTCGTCGGAAGGGATGATATTGCCTATCCGACGGTTGGGCTGTCGTTCGGAATGGAATCCATCATGGAAATGATCCGCAACCGCCCAATGGGAACGAGCAAGCCGCAGGTGATTGTTATTCCGATAGGAGATGCCATTCCGGAAGGGCTTCGAGCAGCTGCAGTCCTCAGAAACCAAGGATTACGTACCGAATTCGCTCATAACGGACGGAAATTGAAAAAGACGCTGTCGAAGGCCTCTTCCGATGGCATCCCGTATGTCATTCTGATCGGCGAAGAGGAAGCGGCTGCGGGACAGGTGCGATTGAAGGATATGCACGAGAATACGGAGGTTCAGATGCGGCTTGAAGAAGTCGTGGCATTCATGAAGCAGAATTCATGAATCAACACGCATGAACCAAGCGGTTTGCATCAGCTTGGATACACGAAGACCCCGCATTGCCGGAAGCGGCAGCGCGGGGTCTTTCCATCTACATACCATCGGTCAAGTATGAAATATCGTAAAGTAACTCCAGATGGCAAGGACGGACAGCACGATCAGCAGTACTCCTAAAATGATGGAATAGCGGTACTCCTTTTTCATATTTCTTGCTTTATAATTTTTCCGGTCAACCGTCAGCATCATTAGACCCGACCCAAGGAGCATCACGCTTGCATAAGCTGCAGAGTTAAACACAGAAACCATATCAATTCCCCCCTAATCTACCTTCATGCCGACTCTTCTTATATCGGAGCTCACATGAATAGTGTACGTCATGTTGGAGTACAACAGGGCCCAGTCATTTTTGTCACGAATGTGTTTGTGCCAGTAATCCCGGTTGTTTGCTCTTACGATCTCACCGAAACCTATAATATCCGATTTGTCTTTTTGAGTTTTCTCAAGTAAACTCGTGATCATTTCTTTGACAAACCGGTTAAATCCCCTCTCAGCCATGTTCAACTCTTCCTGATCGTCCATCCCTGGCTTGGGACTGTATTTCTCGGCCAATTCAGCCTGGATTCGGACGTTTATCGTTGCGTGAGGTTTACCATTCCGTATGTCGACTTTGATGTTGGACTGGCGCTCTGTAGCACGGATCGTAACAAATCCAATACCCGGAACATTGTACATTGCGGTATAACCCCCGGGATTAAATCCCTTAGCCGCCATGTAAGCACCGATTTCGATGGGTGTGGTCGTACCGACCAGCTTATTGGAATTAAAATAGGCCAAGCCTTTAATCAGAATGTTTTCTTTTTGACGAATCGATACGTAGGGCAGGTAGGCGTTCTGCCCCAGCTTCGATTCACTATTCCAATAGTTGGAGAGAGAATTCTTCGGGAACTTCCCCATGTCGGCAGCCTTCTCAAGCATGGCCAATAAATATAAGGTAGGTACCCGCTCTAATGGCGGAGCAACTCCCATTAAATCCGCCGCTTTGTTATCGGTTATCAGCAGCCATGTGGATCGGCGAACCTCCTGATTACGGCGCAAATAATCATTCAGATCGTCCATGCCTCTACGTGCAACGTTCTCATTGACAACAATGACTCGAAGATGAATCAATGACCGGGGATCCGCAATTTCCTGCTGCAGATTATTCATGGCATCATTAATGGTATGTCCCACGACACTAACCACCCAGACCGGTTCTTCTTTGCCCTCGGCCGAGCCTCCATTACCGCCAGGACCTAACGGAATACGGCCGGGTACGGCAATCTGCGCCGTTAATCGAATCATGCGATTGTCCAGCGGCGCTGCTTCTTCCCTGGAATGGGTAGTTAAATCTTCTGTACTGCTTGCCCCTTCCTCAGCCTCATCAATGCCAATCCCCAGAATCAAGGCCCGGTCCTCGATTTCAATTCGATCCCAGCAGCCTGTCAGTGAGAGCACTAATAAAACCAGAAGCATAAAGCTAATCTGTCTCTTGCACTTCGCTAGAATTCCCATGCGGTTCACCTCTAACTTTCCTCAATAAAGCCACGATCAGTAATATGAAGGGATAGCCTATGGTCAGCACCAGTCCGATTATTCCCACAATCTCCACAAACACGTACAAGGAAAACACGCTTTTGGGGATCATCGCCAGAATAAAGACGAAAGGGAGAAAGAAATGGCTAATGAAACGATGATCCTGACTTCCGAATACCTTCTGGGCACCATTAATCGATATATAGTAGCTTGCTGCGAGTGAGGTAAAGACCGAGACCACCCATACGATGATAAAAATAGCATCGAGGCGCTCCAAGGTGTCACCCGGAATGGTGGTGGCCCGCGCGAGTTCCAGAGTCGGCCACATGAGATGATTGATCTCATGCGGTCCGAATACAGCTACAGCGGCGCAGACAATCAGCATGTACAGCGTACCTGATATGAAAATGCCGCCCAGAAAGGATTTGATTGCTTTTTTTGGCGTTTGCATAGCCGGGATCAGCAGTGTAACGATAAAAGCCGGCTGGAACAAGGCGGCAATCGTTAATGCCCCTTTTCCGTATCGTGCAGGAATGTTCCCGATAATCGGCTGAAGATTCAGAAGTTCAGCATTTTGCAAGGACACCAGGACGATGGCAAGCCCCGGGACTAATATGAACGGGAGATAGAAGACATGGAAGTATGTGAATTTCAACAGCTTCTGTCTTGTAGCCATTACGACTAATATCATCATGGTGATAATGGTGACTTCTGTTGGAGTCCGCCGGAGGACGGCTGATGTAATGACTTCTCCGAATTCGCGCACCGCCAGAGCGGTCAGCAAGATGAAGAAGACGGCCAGACATGTATTAAACACATAAGCCAAGGGGCGCCCTATAATTCTCTGTCCATATTCGAAAATACTCTCACGAGGGAAGCGAATGCCCAGCAGCGTGAGCAGGAGCAAACCGATAAACGCGATTCCGATTCCAAGCAGTGTGACAAGAGGAGCCCCCGTGTTGGCTTCTTCTGCGGCTATTCGCGGCAGGGCAAGTATGCCCACACCAATAATGGCACTAATGACCACTGCACCGACCTGCCGCTCCGTGATATGTGAGGAAGCTTGCATGACTTATTCTCCTTGCTTGTTGGATTGAAGAACAGGTTCAGCTTTCGGCACTCCTTCGTAGCCTAATCGATCATCATCCAGGGTATGCAGATGGCTGGGCCGCTTCTTGAAACTCCAGAGCGGTCCTCGAATCAAGGAATCCTTCAGCCCTTGTTTGCTTACCGGAGTTACCGGGTTCATATATGGAACGCCAAACGAGTCAAGGAACAGCAGGTGATTCATGATGATGATCAGACCGATCATGAGGCCATAAAGCCCGAACATCCCACCGGCGATCAGCAGAGGGAATCGGAGCATTCGGATCGAGATGGCCGCATTGTAGGCTGGTGTAGCAAAAGAACCGATCGTGGTCAGCGCGATGACGACAACCGTGATCGGACTGGCAAAGCCTGCCCCTACGGCGGCCTCGCCAACAACAAGCACGCCGACAATGGACAATGCACCGCCGATCTGCTGCGGTAATCGAAGCGTCGCTTCCCGCAGCACTTCCATAGACACCTCGATGAGTAATACTTCCACAACGGCAGGGAAGGGGACACCGGCCCGCCCACCGGCCACGGCCACGGCGAAGTCTGTCGGAATCATCTCCGGATTGAAGGAGATAATGGAGACGTACAGGGCAGGAAATATAAGGGAGAAGACGATCGCCAGAAGCCGGATAAATCGAACCAGGCTCCCCATGATGAACCGTTCCGAATAATCATCCGTCACTTGATAGAATTGGTTGAACACCGCCGGAATGATAAGGGAGAAAGGGGACCCATCGACCATAATGATAACTCTTCCTTCGAGGATGGAGGCAGTGGCCTTATCCGGTCGTTCTGTGTTTTGAACCTGAGGGAATGGGGAGTAGGGATGATCTTCTATGAACTGCTCAATATAGCCGGAATCCAGGATGCCATCGATGTCAATCTTGGAAAGTCGTTTCTCCGCTTCCTTCAATAGTTTGGGATTGGCCATGCTCTCGATGTAACATAAGGCGACTCGGGTTTTCGTTCTTTTTCCAATGCGAACAATTTTTATTCGAAAATCGCCCACTTTGATACGAGCACGCAGCAGGGAGATGTTGGAATCCAATACCTCGATAAACCCGTCCTTCGGACCTCGAATGGAATGTTCGGTTTGGGGCTGCTCGATACCTCGTTTCTCAATTTGCCTTGTGTCGAGCACAAGGCCGCCGGGAATGCCATCGATGAGCAGCACGGTGCTGCCTTCTGTAATGGCATCCAGAATGTCAGCTCCATCAGATACCCGTGCCGTTTCGCTAATGTACAAGGTCTCATTCATCAGGGTGTCCATCAGATTATCCAAATGAATAGACTTGTCCTCCAGATGACGAGGCTTATACATCAGTGGTTTATGAATATCACGATATATGGATAGGGTGTCAACCAAGGTTGTGTAGTAGATGATAACGCCTTGAAATTCATTGAAAATATGCAGATGGCGAATTTCGATGTCGTCACTGTCTCCTAAGCAGGAGCGTACGATCATTAAATCAGACTCTAAGCAGCCCGTCAGTTTCTCTGGTGTACCAGGCGTTCTGCGAGTGGTCAGATTCGGATTTTTTTGCGGTTTTTTTCGATTTCTAAATCGTATCATGCGGATAACCACCTTATGATGTTGCTCTAGATACAGGTAGTCTTGCATGATTAAGGAAATTTATTCGTTCTGGCTTAAAACAACAAAAAGGCCGGTCGTGGAAAATAATGCTCTACGTTTCGAGGAGGTCCTTTATAACGTGTAGGAAGATTGTCCCATGCAAATATTCATTGAACTCGTTTTTGTCATGTTTGACTATAATTGATTTCTACCGAAAAGGCACTCGCGCTCCCATCGATCTCCGAGTAAAATAAAACGTATAGAATTTACCAGGAGGGAGCGGATTGCAATGCTGCACGAACAATATTTTATGCTGCACCAAAAGCTTGCTGTTAACGCTCCAGCCAGCATGGCTACGGAAGTAACACTTGAACAGATTGCCAACACGCTGTATTGTTCAGCTCGAAACGCCAAGCTGGTTCTGCGCAAGCTGGAAGAGAAGGAATGGATCATCTGGAAGGCAGGCCGTGGAAGAGGGATACGTTCCATGCTGACTTTTCAGGCGGATAAGGAAGCGCTGCTGCAGGAAGCGGCACAACAGCTCACGGAAAAAGGAGAATATAAACAAGCCTTTGAGCTGATGCGCAACTACGGTGAGGAAATCCGCACGCATGAGTCTTATGTGGAATGGATGAATGGGCATTTCGGGTTCTGCAAGGAGGAGAAGGAGGGAGAGGAAGCAAGGGATTCCTTGCGGCTTCCCGTCTACCGGTTAATTGATACGCTGGATCCCGCAGAATGCTACTACAGCTTTCCGGCTCATATGATCCAGCAGATATTCGACCGCTTGGTGATCTATGAGAACGCTACGGATCAGTATCTTCCGGCGATTGCACATCACTGGGAGAACAACAATGACGCAACGGTCTGGACCTTCCATCTTCGGAAAGGGATTCTGTTTCATGACGGCAAAGAATTAACCGCAGATGATGTGAAATTTACGGTGGAACGCTTGGGACGCAAAAGAAACCGCTGGATTTTACGCGAACTAAAAAACGTTGAAGTGGTCTCTCCTCGGGAAGTTCGATTTATCCTCAATAAACCGAATCGGATCTTTATACGGTATCTCTCTGCCACGTGCATGTCGATTGTGCCGCAGCATTTGCTCCGTTTCAATGAGGAGCAATACTGGAAGCTTCCTGTGGGGACGGGACCTTTTCAGGTAGAGGAATGGACGGAGGATCGATTGTCTATTCGGGCGAGTCCCTATTATTATCAGGGGCGGCCGCACTTGGACAGCGTCCAAATCATCTTCATGCCGGAAGATGCAGAGCACTCTGATGTCAGGTGGGAGCGGTTGCTGCAGGATTCGGATCCAAGCGATCCTACGGAAGAGATGAGTGGCATGGACACCGTTGAATCTCTGAACGGCTGTACCACCTTGATTACGTGGAACATGAGGAAGCCGGGGCCATATCAATCCATCGAATTTCGACGTGCTTTCAGCCTGATTCTCAATCGGTCCGGAATGGTACGTGAATTAGGGGAGTACAGACTGTATCCGGCCAGAGGTTTTCTGATAGACGATGGAGCGGCTTACCACAAAGATCGATTCGATCCGGATTTGGCTAAACAACTGCTGCAGCAGTCAGGTTATGACGGTTCCCCCATTCGAATGGGTTCTCTCGCTCATCATATGAAAGATGCGGAATGGGTTCAGAATCAATGCGCTGCCATTGGCATTCAATTGATCATCTGCGAAGAGAAGATGGACACCATTCACAAACCAGAAGTGATGAGTAATATGGATTGTATCCTGCAAGGTCTTGTTCTGCCTGGTGAAGAAGTATGCTTGATCGAAAATTACGAGCAGGAGGACAGCGTTGTCAAGGAATTCATGGATCCGTTGCTGCACGACTGGGTGAAAGAATGCATTGATGATGCGCTTGCCAGTGAGGAGTGCAAGGAAAGGCTGAATCTCTTGGCGAACATTGAGGAAAGGCTTCGGGAGGAGGCACAGGTCTCATTCTTGATTCATTCCAAGTTTCAAGCGCAGTTACATTCATCATACAAGGGTGTAGTCATCAATAATCTGGGCTGGCTGGATTTTAAGCAAATTTGGCGGGTGTGATCCGCCAACAAAAAGAGCAAGCGAGAACACCCTCGCTTGCTCTTTTTGATTTATAAAGATTTATGATGGCTTCTTCGTGATCTGCGTTTTCGAAAGAAGCCATAAAGCTTATCGAGAAGACGGACATTTTTGGCGGCGCGTTGGGATTTGCTTATTCCTGTCTCGTCATAAATAACGAATCTTCCCTGACGATCAAGTTCATCCAATCTTGTCTGTTGATACTCATGTAACTTCTCCAGCGTATATATATCGTTGTTCATGTGACCTCCCTGCAAGACATTCATAAATTCGCTTCATCCATGCGGAATGTCTTGATACTTTCATTATGGAGGTCCACCGAACTTGTAAAAAGGGTAAACATGAGCAGCAGATTTTCCCCTTTTAACGAACTACAGGGCTGCCGCAGGGAAGGGCTTTAGACTTTATTCTTCTTATGAACGATAGCGGTATTCTCAATCTGAATCGTGGCATGTTCGATGTGGAACTGGGTGTCCAGAAGGTCGATGGCTTGCTGTAAAACATCAAAGCTATCTATGTCATCTGCGATAACAACGTGGCAGCTCAAGGAGTCGAAATTGGACGTAATCGTCCAAATATGAAGATCGTGGATACCTGTAACCCCTGTAATGGATAACAATGACTTCGTTACGGCCTCTGGGTCTACGGATGCCGGTACCCCTTCCATTAAAATATGAACCGTATTCTGTATGATTCTCCAGGCACTTTTGAGTATTAATATCGATACCAGGATGGAAATTATGGGATCGGCAATATACCAGCCGAAAGCAATCATGACAATCCCGGCGACAATAGCACCCACAGAGCCAAGCGCATCCCCAATGACGTGAAGGTAAGCACTGCGGAGATTTACATTGTTCTTCACATCACCCGTTCGCATTAAGAACCAGGCACTGAGAAGGTTCGCTAGCAATCCGATAACGGCGATCAGCATCATGCTCCCGCTGGCAACAGTCGGAGGGTCATTGAAACGCTGGATCGCCTCCCACACGATAAATCCGGCAATGACAAACAATGCGACACCATTTAAAAGAGCCGCCAAGATTTCAAAACGGTAAAATCCATAGGTTTTATTCGGTGATGAAGGCTTTGTGGCAAACCATAGAGCTACCAAACTGAGCAATAAAGCACTGGCATCACTTAACATATGGCCCGAATCCGATAACAGAGCCAGACTATTGGTCAGCAATCCTCCGACAAACTCCAGAATCATGATGCCAACCGTGATGATCAAGGCAATGCGAAGTCCTTTCTTATTCCCTGACCGGGCATGATCATGATGGCTATGATCATGTCCGTGTTGATGGTTATGTTGATGCATAATCAAAAACTCCCCTTCCAAATGAATGATGTTAACATTTTGATTAAATGGTTGTAATACAAGCATGAATTAAATATGAGCATATGTTCATATATAATGTTATTTCTTTAATTAGGAGTTGTCAAGTTTTTCCGGGAATTATTCAATTGAAATTAATTTAATTCTCACTTGTTTCGTTATCTAGTATGCTTAAGGGGCAGGCGATTCATCATCCGGCACGGCCATATCCACTCAATTGAACAGAAGGAGTGACTGACCTTATGAACGAACAACATAAATCTCTTGGCGAAGCTTATAATGAGACTACATATCCATTGATTGGGCATAGCCGCAGGAATGTCGAGGTGTTATTGGAGGCATTTCAGCCTGTTGACGGGTCTCAGGCAGGAGATATGTACGGCAATGGTGCCGTTATTGAAGATTTTCAGAAGTTTATGGCAGACGAATTAGGGAAGGAATCGGTCGTGTTTTTTCCAAGCGGAACGATGGCGCAGCAGATTGCCCTGCGGATATGGTGTGATGAAGCCGAACTGAAACGGGTAGCGTATCACCCGCTGTGCCATTTGGAGATTCACGAAGAGGATGGGCTTAAGGAGCTGCATCAGATTGAGACAATTCTCCTTGCTGGCGAGGATCGTTTGATCACACTCGAAGATGTTCAGAATCTGAATAGCGACATTGCTTGTTTGCTGCTTGAACTGCCGCAGCGTGAAATCGGAGGGCAGCTGCCCGATTACGCGGAACTTGAGGCCATTTCGGCCTATTGTCGATCTCAAGGCATAAAGCTGCATCTGGATGGGGCAAGATTGTTTGAAATTACGCCTTATTATCAGAGAACCGCTGCAGAGATCTGCTCGCTTTTTGATAGTGTATATGTGTCGTTCTACAAGGGCATCGGAGGGATTGCCGGAGCCATTCTGGCTGGCGACAATGATTTCCTGGCTAAGTCCAAAGTATGGAAGCGGCGTCATGGCGGTGATTTAGTCAGTCTGTACCCGTATATCATCAGCTCGGAGTACTATTATAAACAGAGAATAGAGAAGATGGGCCGTTATTATGAAGAGGCCAAAGAGCTGGCTGCGATGTTTAATCAGTGTCATGCCGTTGTCACTAAGCCTATAGTTCCGGTATCCAACATGTTTCATGTGTACTTTCAACTGGGCAAGAATCAGCTTGAACCGATCCTAATGGATATTTACAATACGACCGGCATCGGATTTATCAGTTATCTTAAAGAGGCAAGTGAAGATCATTGCCAATCTGAGGTTCATATAGGGGAACGATACGGCAAGACGCCGAGGGAAGCCATTCAAGAAGCCTTCCGTGTGTTGAATGAGAAGCTGCTAGAGGCTGTGCAGCCATAAAAAGGACCTATATGGAGAGGAGCTCATGGAAAATGATCGCCATCGGCAAAGCAGAAATCGGGGATTTACCTGCAATACTTGACCTACAGCACGATGCTTACATGAACGCTGTTGAGAACCATTATAGTGATGTTAACCGGGCAGAGCTGTTCACAGGTCACAAAAGCACGAAAAATCTCGCATTTTACGAAAGATTAGGTTATACCAAGTTTAAGGAAAAGGTTATGAATCATAACCTGACAGTGATCTATTTAGGTAAAGATATTTAATCAGCGTGTAAAACAAATGGATCGTGTTGTTGATCGTAGCCTGAGGATATAGATCCTTAGGCTTCTTTTTTGTCACGTATACAACTATGCTTGTTTCAAGTTTTCCACATATTGATCCTGACTCGCGTATAGGGGACGAGGCCCGGGTTCGTACATCCCAAACTCTTCTTGATCCCTCTCTTCTTAATAGATAAGCGTCAGAGAATAGTGGTTACTTGTAACCGTACTACAAGGTATCCCGTGTGGGCACGTCGAATGTCCAAGATTACAAGTTGCACAAAATCATTGTGATCGAATGAACGAAGCGTGAGGGAGAGGGCCGATGATATGAGTGAGTTATTAACCGGTATGGAATCATTGAACGGGATCCATACCTATATCAAAGAGCAGATGAAGGCGTGGAAGGTTCCCGGATTATCTGTTGCGGTTGTGAAGAATCATGAGATCATCATGATGGAGGGTTATGGTCATCGAAATATCGATCAGGGACTTCCTGTGACAAGTGAGACCATCTTTGCCATCGGTTCATCCACGAAAGCCTTTACTGCGCTCGCTGCTGGAATCCTGGCGGATGAAGGGAAACTGGATTTGGACAAGCCCGTCAAGGAATATTTCCCTACCTTCAAAATGTTTGATGCTTTTGCAACGGAGAGAATCACCATCAGGGACATGTTGTGCCATCGTTCCGGTTTACCCAGACATGATCTGATGTGGTACAATTCCGCCCTGACGAGAGAAGAGATCATACATCGTCTGCAATATCTGGAGCCGAATGAGGATTTCAGGGCGAAGTGGCAGTATCAGAATATAATGTACATGGTGGCAGGATATCTTGTGGAATATGTAAGTGATTCTTCTTGGGAAGAGGTTGTGCAGAACCGGATATTTACACCGCTTGGTATGACCTCAAGTCAGTTCTCGGTGGATCAGACGCAGCTTCAGCACGATTTTGCAATGCCTTACATACTTCTCGAAGAACAAGCTAAACCAATACCATTCCGCAACATCGATACCATTGGTCCGGCGGGTTCAATTAATTCCAACATAAAGGACATGGCACACTGGGTAAAGTTTCAGATAAATCATGGGATCTATGATGACCAGCACATCGTGTCAAAAGAAATGCTTCAAGCTATACATTCGCCCCACATGGTATGTGACATGACGGAGATCAATCAGAACCAGACGAATATGGCGAGTTACGGTCTTGGCTGGGCAATCGAGCCGTATCGCGGATCACGCATGGTATATCATGGAGGTAATATTGATGGGTTCACTGCTCATGTCGCCTTTATTCCGGCGGAGCAAATAGGTGTCGTTGTTTTATCGAATCTCAATGGCACCCCCCTGCCCGTGCTGATTGCCAATCATATTTTTGACCGTATGCTGGGTGGAGAGGTAGAGGATTGGAGTGCGCAAGCGCTGGAAAAAATGAAAGCATCCGAGGTGGAAATTAAGCCGACAGCAGAGGGTGAGACACTTCCGGACGTGAAAGCACCCGTCATTCCATTAACGCTCTCATTACTGCATTTTACGGGAGCCTATGAACACCCGGGATACGGCAAAATGGTTGTTGAGCTGGATGAGGGAGAACTTCGGGCAACCTTCAATTCCATGCAGTTCCCCCTCACACACGTTAGCGACCTCCAGTTTGAACTTTATATTGCCGTGTTTAACATTAAAACGTCCGTGACCTTTCAACTGGGTTCAAACGGGCATGTTTGCCAATTTTCTACCATGTTGTTATTTGAACCTGGCACGAGGGAAATTGAATTTGTTAGAATAGAAAATAATAATGAACGATCCCATTCTTTTCAGCGAGGTGAAATGCATGGCTCATAGTAGAAGCACAACCGTTCAAACCGTTAAATCAGGCTCCGAGCAAAGCAGCACGGAGATAAGCGAACAAAGATTTGTTCGGAGCCTACTTCTATACCCATAGCGGCTTATATTTCATGTGAGTGCTTTGCTCGCTATTTACACGATTCTATGTAGATAGGAGCAGGGAGAATGAAATACGAGAAAGCACTAGATATTTTGCCTGAACACATAGTCAAAACCATTCAACATTATATTGATGGAAGTTATATTTATATTCCGAGAAAGTCGGAGAATCGGAAGTCCTGGGGAGAGCAAACCGGGGTCAAGAAGGCTCTGAATAACCGGAATCAGATGATTCTGGAGAGCTATGTGAAGGGTGATTCCATTCAAGCCCTATCCGAGCGATATTATTTAACGGAGCCATCCATCCGTAGAATTATTCGGAGTGAGAAAATGAAACTCTAGAAATAAAGCGACATTCGATGATACCCACGCGGATTCATCAGATGTCGCTTTATGTCTTCTTTCGCGCGATCCTGATTCATTCAGAATTAAACATGAACTTGAGTTGTCAGCCTAAAGAAGCTAAGTTTAGATCAGGTATAACTAAGAAGGGAGAGCTTCATGTTTATGACTCAAAACATATATGATAATGATGAATTCTTTAAAGGGTATAGTCAACTTAGCCGATCTGTCCACGGACTGGATGGTGCTCCTGAATGGTCGAGCCTGCGATCCATGCTGCCGGATCTAACCGGAGCTCATGTGCTGGATTTAGGCTGCGGGTTCGGATGGTTCAGCCGCTGGGCCAGACAACACGGTGCCACTAAGGTGTTAGGGGTCGATGTATCCGAGAACATGCTGACGCGGGGAAGGGCCGAAACGCAGGATTCTCATATTACTTATATTCGAGCCGATATGGAGGTCCTGGAATTAGAGCCGGAGTCATATGACTTGGTCTACAGCTCCCTGGCTTTTCATTATATTAAGAACTTGTCGGGTCTGATGGGGGAAGTGTACTCATCACTCAAACCTGGGGCAAGCTTGGTGTGCTCTGTTGAGCATCCGATATACACCGCATCGATCCGTCCTGAATGGATCCAGCATCCAAATGGACACAACACATGGCCTGTTGATAACTACCAATATGAGGGGATGCGTACGACGAATTGGTTAGCCGAAGGCGTTGTTAAGCAGCACCGGACGATGGGAACCTACTTGAATATGATGATAGGGCTGGGTTTCACGATTACCCATGTAGAAGACTGGGGGCCGTCCGATGAACAGATCATGTCCCATCCGGAATGGGAAGAGGAATGCCATCGCCCCATGTTTCTATTGATATCGGCAAGAAAATAGGGGCTAGACGGGCCATTGTTGCAGTATACGTGGAACGCGGTATATGATCTGGTATGGTACAGGAGGAAATGGCGTCTAAGACGAGTGTCTTGGCCGCTTTTTATATGGAACCGCGCTTTATACTGTCAGAGAAATGGTGACAAAATTATAAATATTGTTTCTTAATGATTTACCAACATCAGGAAAACTATTAAAATAGAGGTTAACGGCATTTGCAAGAGGCTTTGCATGGGCTAGAGCATCAAGATGCGGAAGCGATTGAGGCTGAAATACGGTCTTACAGGTAAATCATCATAGACCTGTTCGTTACACATTACACAATTACTGGAGGCATCTCGTACATATGAGTCCAAAACCCGTAATCATCGAAGAGTACAATCCGGAATGGCCAAAAAAGTTTCTTGAGATCAAAACCATACTTGAGCATACGCTTGGTAACGATGTATTGAGAATCGAGCATGTAGGGAGCACCTCCATCCCGGGGCTGGCTGCAAAACCTGTTCTGGATATCGATGTAGTGATCGATTCTATGAAATCGCTTCCTACAGTTATAGCGAAACTCGAAACCCTAGGTTATTATCATCAGGGGAATTTAGGCGTCGAGGGCCGAGAGGCTTTTGGGAGAAAGGATGATTATGTCCCCTACAGCGATGGGCTTGAATTGAAACTTGCTCAACATGTATATGTCTGCGATCAAAAAAGCCGTGAATTGCATAGGCATATTGTTTTTCGGGATGCACTCCTTCATCATCCAGAATGGGTTGTGGAATACGCCATTTTGAAGAAAGAGTTGTCCACCGTCTTCCGGCATGATCGCGAGGGCTATACGGTAGGAAAATCAGATTTTGTAAACCGAGTATTGGAGTTATCCGGAGGACAAGGAAGCCTCCTCCCATAAAATACATATCAGTGAGGTACATCGTATGGAAATTATATTGAAAGTATTAGATAGCACGGAGCTTAAATGCACCTGGAAAGAAGGATTCCAGCAGCAAAATATACACCGTTCGGAAGAGTATTATAATCTGTGTGAATTTGAAAACCAGATTGGTATTCGTGTCACCATGTTAGCTTTTGTTAATGACAAATTGGCCGGAGTTGCCCACTTGAAATATGAATCGGACTATCCGTACTTTCGAGATCAGAACATTCCGGAGATCAATGATCTGAACGTATTTCCTGAGTACCGAAGGAACGGTGTAGCGAACAGGATCATTGAACAATTCGAAACCATCGTGAGTAAAAAGCTGCCGCGTATCGGAATTGGTGTGGGCTTGTACAAGGACTATGGTCCAGCACAAAGAATCTATGCCCGGCGCGGTTACATTCCCGACGGAAACGGCATTATGTACAACCTTGTGCCTGTTGTTCCCGGCGAAATGGTATGCGCTGATGATGATCTGAATTTATATCTAATTAAGGAGTTAGGGAAATAAATCATTTTCCACTGAGGATAAATTCTTCAATTCTTAGGATTGCCGGGAGATGGGTACATGAGATTCTTCATTCGATTAAATGTTTCGAGTTTTTTGTATGCAATGTTCCCTTTCGCAGTCCTTGAACTGATGGCCAATGTTTACCGAATCAGTCGAGTAACAGGTTGGGAGTTAAGTCATGTGAACAAGCTAATCCTGGCCTTCTGCGTGGCTGGCATCACCGTATCCAACATTGCGTTTCCGAAGCTGATCAGGCATTGGCTGGATGGCCGTAAAGCAAGTTATTTTTCGCTTATCCTGTGGTTTCCCTATTTCGTGATACTGGTCAGTATTCTCGTTTCATGGCTGCCGATCACCGAACCAGCAGATCAACCTAACCCTGTGACAGGACTTATTGCCATGGCTGCATTGGCCTTGTACCCATTCTACTTGGGTATCCTTCATCTGTTTGGTACTACAGCAAAAAACATGGATAGATGAAAAGAAGCAAACATTAAAGATGTCCAACTGATCATGGCTAAGTGACCGGGAATTTTAAGCGAGAAAACGAGAAAGACAAATAATTGATAACAAGACAGGAGATAGGATCATGGATAGAGGTTTTACGCACTGCTTGCAAATCTTTCCGACCGCTGATTTTCAAAAAACAATCGAGTTCTATGAGCGGATTGGGTTTCGTGCGGTTGCCTATCTGGATTCAGGAGAACCGCATGTGTGTCTCTATCAGGATTCCATAGAGATCGTGTTAACCAAGTCGGAGATTGAAGTCGTGCCGAATCGGATTCGTTATGGCTACGGATATGATGCGTATTTTATTACTTGTAATCAGTACGAAATTCAGGAAGATTTAATGAACCTGGATGTGAAGATTGTCAGACCATTGTCCACGACGGATTATAACAACCATGAGTTTGTGTTTGAGGATGTGGATGGGCGCTGGATTGCCGTTGGCAAGAAACAACAAACCTGAGTGCGGATGTTAAACGGAGGCTTACACATGGTTGAGATTATGGTTGTACGACACGGACAATCGGAAGCGGATATTTTGAATCGGTGTGAAGGACGGGCTGACTTTTCTCTTACCGATCTCGGGTTGCAGCAAGCACAGCTTCTGGCCGAGTGGATTCAGCGTAATTACGCCTTGGATGCGATTTTTTGCAGCACCTTGATTCGGGCCAAGCAAACCGCGGCAGCTATTGCTGAATTGACGCAAGTGCCTGTAACCTATGACAATGATCTCATGGAGCAGAATAATGGCGTCATCGCTGGGATGTTGAGAGATGAAGCATTAATGAAGTATCCGATACCGGCCGGGGGAAGAAAGCGGCATGATGCCATTGAGGGCGGAGAATCTGAAGTACAGTTCAGAGCAAGGGCGGAACACTTCATATCCAAGCTGTTTACGACAATGGATAGCAAGCCTGAGTTACAAAGAGTCTGTATTGTTTCCCATGGTGGCATGATCTCGATGTTATTTCGAGCTTTCTTGAATCTTCCCTATCATTCCGAGATATTCATTCCTACTGGCGATACGGGCGTCCATCTATGGCAATATGAACCGAGTGGGAAAAAGGTCATAATGGCAACGAATTGGCAAGAGCATTTGGCTGCGACCTGATAGGTTCAGTCTCTCCCGTAACGGTCACATTGGTGTTACGGGTTTTTTACTAAGTTTGTGACACAGTTCTACATCATCTTAAATATTATTAACGGATCAGAGAAACTTTTTTACCAAAATTTACGTCTAATAGTATGACCTCATTAAATATCAAAAAAGGATTAGAAGGAGTTATGGAATGAAACTGAAGAAACGATCATTGCTTACCGTACTGGCTGTTGCCCAATTAGCTGCAGCTTATCCGGCGAGCGCGGATGCAAATGCCGCAGACAAGACACAGCCACCAGTCACCCAAGAAGTGTATGAGCAAAACACCGCGGCATCTAACGCAGTGAAATCCGGGGCCAACGATACGACTCAAGAGACACCTGAAACAACAGAGACAGAAGGGGCTCAAGAGACGAATAACGCAGGAACAACGGACGTGCCTGTTACTGAGGAAACCGGTGAAGTTAAAGACCCAGCCACGGCAACGGAAGTGCAAGGCAACCAGAACAACAGCAATAGCCAGCAAGTCGCAAGCGGAAAAGAACTTATTCTTTTTTTTAACAGCACAAAAATGATTCAAGACGGCGTCACCTACAATGCACCACAACCCATGCAAGTCAAAAAGGGAGTATCCTATGTTCCCATTCGTGCTCTTGTGGACCGCGTAGGCTTCAAGGTCACTTACGATAAGAAGACCAAGGAAACGGTTATCACAAAAGGAACTAACGAGCTTCGTTTTAAGACTGACAGCAGCAAGTATACCGTAAACGGTGTATCCAAGGATATGAAAGGGACTTCCTATCAGACCAACAGCACGTTCATGGTTCCACTGACAGCGATTACGCAGGCGCTGGAAATCCCGTATAAAGTGGATAACGTAGGTAAACGTGTCATCATGAGTTTGGTTAGCAAGCCGGTCGCCAAATTTACGGTAGGGCCTAAAGAGATTTTCGCAGGAGAAACTACAGTTACCTACACACCGCAAGTTGAGAATGTGCAAGGCGAGATTATCAACGAGCGTTGGGAAGGCAATCAGGATATCTTCGATGCACCAGGTCAATACATAGTCACGTACTCTGTACAGGATTCTACCGGAACGTGGAGTGATCCTTACAGTCAAACGATCACGGTCATTCAGCCTAATCTTCCGCCTGTGGCAATGTTCGAAACTGACAAGTCGGAATATAAAATGGGTGAGCTGATCACGTATACGGACAAGAGCTCGGATGATCAAGACAAGACCGAGGATCTGACGTATAAGTGGGAGAACAAGGGCTATGCCTTCTTTACACCCGGCGTTCATACCATTAAGTTGACCGTTACCGATAAGAAGGGACTTAGCTCCAGTTATGAATCGACGGTCTATGTAACCAATGAAACACTGTATACAGAAGAAGATTTTAATATGCTCTTCATTCCGGAAGGGGAGAAATTCTCGTTCCTTGGCAACGTGACGTCCCGTCCGAAAATCAATTATGATTTTAACGATGAGCCCAGCACGCTGATCCGCAGTAACAGCCCTGAAACGGTAAATTCAGAAGGTATCGTTTATCGTGAGACAGCGGTTGGAGACATGCGCTTCATGATTCACCATGTGAACAATCTGAACAAGAATGTCAAAATGTACGTAATTGCAACGAACAAGAACAGTACACCTGTGACATTGAGACAAGATTACCTGGGATTTGCTGGGCCATCCCCGATTGCGACGGCTGCAGGCAAAAAATCCGTGCAATACTATTTCCAATCCATGCAGGATGGATCGAAGAGAACATCGGTTACGCTTGCTCCAGGTGAACAGAAGCTGGTTATGACAGAGCTGAGCGAGATCCGAATGAAACAGGGACATGTTATTTCCCTTTACTCGGATATGTACAGCGACCAGCCGATTCAATTCGATGTCGTTATGATCGATGAGAAGTCCGATCCATTGAAGGTGCTGGGAACACTGCCGATCCTGGACCGCGATGGGGTGCATAACCGCGGAACTTACCCGGATTCAACACGCATCATCCGTTATTCCGAGCTCGTTGGTGCGGAATCCCAGCGTCTCGTTCTGGGAGATAACCAGGATGACCCTAACTTGCAGGGAATGGATCCTATGGTCGGAGATATCACGCACAATACAGGCAACTTCGGCGTCTTGTACAAAATCACGCTGGATCGCGTGGCTCCAAATACACTGATCTCCTTTAACCCTAGGGGCGGTAAATACTCTGGCTATGCGATGATGAATGGTACGATTGTACCAATCTATTCCCTCGGACAGGTATCTCCTGGCGAGCAAGCGGTTCTGTATCGCACAGGTGATTACGAGCAAAAGGTTGAAATTATGCTTACAGCAGCGCCGGGAAGTAACCTGCCCGTCAATCTGCTGTTTACCCAGATGCCAGACACGGTTCATTAATACACCATACGGAAGACTTCATCACTTCAGTTTGTACCTGGTTCAAGACCGGGTCACAGGTTGAAGAGTGATGAGGTCTTTTTTTTTATTGGAAAATGAAGAGATGAATGATAAAGTGTTGGGTATAGACTCCGTCGGGTTGACGGACCATACTGGAGTGATGAATGGTGGTCAAATCAGTGGATGTACCCTCCTAAAATGAAATGATTTATATTTTTAGGAGGGATAAGACCGATGAATTTTAATGTGATTGATATTAAGCAGTGGCCCAGAAAACCGTATTTCGAGCATTATACGTCCGTTCATGAATGCACGTACAGCATGACTTTAAACGTTGATGTATCTTTGCTGCTTCAGTCGTTGAGGACTAGGGGATTAAAGTTCTATCCTGCTTTTATTTACATGGTAACTAGAGTGGTCAACGAGCGGGTAGAGTTCAGAACTTCATATCATCCCAAACCGTTGTTAGGTTACTGGGATTCCATGACACCGAGCTACACCTATTTTCATCACGATGACCAGACCTTCTCCTGCGTATGGACTGAGTTTTCTGATGATTTCTCTCGGTTTCATAATCGATATGAGCAGGATATGGAACGCTATCGTGACGTGAAGGGAATCTTCGTTAAAGAAAATCCCCCTCCGAATACATTTTTCATATCGATGATACCCTGGGCAAGCTTTAGCGGTTTCAATCTGAATATGACGAACGGGAACACCGATTTTCGGCCGATCATTACCGGGGGCAAATTTGCCGAGCAAGGCGGTCGCATGTTGTTACCCATCGCATTGCAGGTACATCATGCCGTGTGCGATGGATATCATGCAAGTTTGTTCTTCCAAGATCTGCAGACCTTAGCTGATTCGTGCAACGAATGGCTATGATAAAGTAATTGTACATTTACTATTCGATAAACGACTGCTCACGCAGTCGTTTTTTGTGTTTTACAGAGGGGAGCATCGGTTATATACAAGATTTCAAGTCGACATGGTCATCAAAATGAATGATATCGTCATGAATACAAACGATTTTACAACGATTCCCAATGACCTTATGCTAAAAGATAGAATTAGACCACGTGCATGAAGGGATGGGATCGGATGATGCTTGAGAACCAGAACTTGAGAACCAGAACATGAACCAGAAATTGTTAGGGCTTGTTGGAAGCCCGAGACGAGACGGGAACTCTGCCACGCTGGCTGCCGCAGTTAAGCGAGGGGCCGAGAAGAAGGGCACGCAGGTGGCTTTGCATTTTGTAGATGACTTCATCTCTAGTTTTCTTCATGACTGCCGGATTTGCCGGCTCCCAAGTGGAGAATGCTCGATACAGGATAACTATGAATCCTTAATCATGGGAGAGTTTGTCCCGGCGGATGGCGTAATATTCTGTTCCCCGATCTATTGGTATGGCTTATCTGCCCAGATGAAAGCATTCTTCGATCGCTTGTTCTGTTATTACGCGGCCTCGTACAAAAATTCGTCTGTGATATCGGAAGGAATGTCTAACAAACGGATTGGTTTGACGCTTGCATCGGAGGAAACCTATCCGGGTGCGGCCTTAGGCATTATTCATCAGATACAGGAATACGCTCGTTACACTCATTCTGAATTCGTTGGGGCAGTTCGTGGAGTAGGTAACAGCCGTGGTGAGGTAGCGCTGGATATCCAATCGCCGCTGATGGCTGCTGAACAGTTGGGGTACGATATTTTTGAACGGAAATATTCGGACTATCAGAAGGATTCTGTTCGAAGCACTAAGGTCTGGTCTTGATCGCAACAAGAAAAAAAGCGTACACCCCTTGTGAGGCGGTGTACGCTTTTTTGGATCATACATTAATGAACACTGATCTGGAAGGTTTCCCATCCCGATGCAGTGCTCCGATTGGCAATGAGGGGAGAAGCCCCGGCATTATCCGCGCTGACAAATTGGCTATTCGCCGCAGCTCGCAAGGTAACGCCGCCGCTAACGCTGGCAACCTGGAACGTTTCCCATGTCCCGATGGAGCCGCTTCGAGCGATTAATGGCGAGGCCCCCGCGTTCTCTGCAGCAACAAACCGTCCGTTGGCCATGGATTTAAACGCATAATTTCCGCTGCCCAGATTGATTCGTTCAAAGGATTCCCACGCGCCGCCCACGGCATCGCGATTGGCGATCAAGGGACTGTTGCCCCCGTCCTCAGCAGCGACGAATTTGCCGTTAGCCGATGCTTTTAACGATATCACGTCCCGGGTTGTCTCCCCGTACCACTTGAATGTCAGAGCAGAACCAGCGGGAATGGTGTAGGTGAATGATTGATTGCCCCAGCGGGCCTTGAAGGTCTGGTTCTGATTCTCGGAGTTCGCGACTACGAGCACTTTGGACCCGTCCGGATTTTGAAAAGCGACATTATCCAGGCTGTTAGCATACGTATTGGTATCCACTCTGTATGCTCCAGGTACGACAAATTTGCTTAAGTGTCCCATCGCATAATATTGATTGTTATAAGTGACTTGATCTTGCGCATCCGAACGAATTCGCAGCATACCATAGTTAATGCTGTTGGAGAGCAGGGAAGGGCCGTTATTCTGATCCAGCGCAATGTTCCACAAAATGTACGATTTGGACCAGTTCCGGGTAACGTTAATCATCTCCCGGACCTGGTTCTTAAAGCCGTCATTCCATGAGCCGAAGCCTCCCTCGGTAAACCAGATATCCTTGTTCGGATGCAGGTTATGAAGCGTCGTCATGGCAGTGACATCCCCGCCGTAATGGTGGAAAGCGCTGCCGGCAATATAAGAGGCGGCGGCCGCGTTATTCAAGACGTCCCGCGGATACGCATATTGATCATAGTTATGGTCATAAGCGATGATTTTGGTCTGTAAACCGCTGCCGCGAAGGGCAGGCCCCAGATGATCGCGGATGAATTTAGTTTGATCATCCACCGACATATACATGGTCGGATATTCGTTCGAACCGTTAAACAACGGTTCATTCTGAGGCGTTATGGCATAAATCGGAATGCCCTCCGACTGGTAGCTTTGAATGAATCTACGAAGGTACTGTGCGTATACCTCGTAAGAATCATGGTTCAGATAGCCGCCTATCATGGAACCGGTGGATTTCATCCAGCCCGGCGCACTCCAAGGAGAAGCCATCACCTTAATCTGTGGGTTTTTCGTCAGGGCTGCTTTGACCATGGGAATGATGTAAGGTTTGTCGCGGTTAATGCTGAAATTGTTCAGGTTCCAGTCCCAGGCTGTATCTGCATAGCTGTACATTTCCCAGTTGAAATCCGAAGCGCCAATCGTTTGGCGCAGCATGCTGAGTCCGATGCCGCTTTGACCGAATAATCGCTCCATGACCTCGGCACGTTTCGAATCCGACAGCTGATGGCTGATTAGCCATGCGGATGAGTCGGTCATAGAGGCACCGAAACCATCCATTTGCTGATATTTCAAAAAGTCATTCACATCAATGGTTCGCTGATTACCGAGACTGTCCTGCTGGAAGACGATATCGCCCTGCCTTTGCAAAGCAGTGCTAAGATTATCGCGAGTCATCCAGACCTCAACCGATGGTCCCGCCGCCTTAATCGGCAGAGAACTCAGGGCCGAGCCGCTCCATATTACGGACAGCATGGATAGAAAGAGCAGCGGCTTTTTCATATTCAACTTGAACTTTAACATGACCAAACCCCCTTCAATTCATTTGGATTAAGCGTTTGCAAAAGTACAATTCCTCCTTTCTTTGGATTAGTTTACCATCGAATTAAAACGTTTTTAGTGTATCATTTTTTCGAAAAGGTATTTGTTTTTACGATGATGTATGGTCTGGGCTATGCTGGATTCCATTATGAAGCTTTAACTCCAGATGTTTTATGCCTATCAATGTTCTTGATCCAGCCTATGACAACGTGACGTTACGGCAAATACACCTACAGCAAACGCGACTGCAGCTCCAGGCAGGTATTCGAGACTGATGGGGTTCATGCTATAATATGAGGAAAAAACGGAGTAGGTGGAAACCTTGAGTAAACATACATCGGAGCGATCATGGCGTGCGGACAAACTTTCACAGCTTGGTTCTTCCATATTCTCAGAGGTTAGCGAGTGGAGGCTGGAGGCGCTTCAGTCAGGACGACATATTATCGATTTGAGCATTGGCAGCCCTGATCTTGGTCCTTCAGTTGAAATTCGTGAGTCGCTGAGCCAGGAGGCGCTGAAAGAAGAGAACTATACATATCCGGGTACAAGAGGAAGCGCGGAGTTCCGCGGACAATCAGCAGCATGGATGAAGCACCGATTTGGCGTGGAAGTCGATTCAGAGACCGAACTTCTGTCTTTAATGGGTTCTCAGGATGGATTATCGCACCTGGCTCAAGCTGTATGTAATCCTGGAGATATTGCGATTGTGCCGAATCCGGGATATCCGATCTATTCGGGAGCCCTTGCGATTGCGGGTGTAACTCCTTGGTATCTTCCGTTGAAGGAAGAGAACGAATTTCTGCCCGATCTGGATGACATCCCCGAGGAGATTTGGACAAAAGCGACTTTTATTTTGTTGAATTTTCCGGGGAATCCGATAGCGGTGCGGGCGGATCTGGCTTTTTTTGCAAAATTGGTGGGCTTGGCGAAAAAATGGAACGTGCTCGTGGTGCATGATCTTGCTTATTCTGAAATGGGCTTTGACGGTTACCGTCCTGTTAGCGTTCTCCAGGTTCCAGGCGCCCGGGAGATTGCGGTTGAATTCCATTCCTTCTCAAAAAGCTTTAACATGGCCGGCTGCCGCATCGGATTCGTTGCGGGGAACGCAGATGCGGTTGGAGCACTCCGGGAGTTAAAAAGCAACATTGATTTTGGCATATTCAAGCCGATTCAGGCCGCAGCTATTTATGCGTTAGAACAGGCAATGGCATATAGCGAAGAGGAGGATGGCGTGGCATCATTGTATCAGCAGCGCCGCGACATCCTGGTAGCCTCACTGGCCGAAGCAGGATGGAACGTACCGAAGCCGGAAGCCACGATGTTTCTATGGGCTCGGCTCCCAGAGGGGTTCCGCAATTCATCGGCGCCATGGAGCTCACGCCGTTTCGCCCGCGAGCTGCTGCTTGCAACCGGGGTAGCGGTTATCCCGGGAGATGCCTTTGGCAGCGAAGGCGAGGGTTATGTGCGGATAGCACTTGTCCAGGAAGAGGCAGCCCTGCAGGAAGCAGCACAGCGGATCGGGAAGTTTATTAGGGAGCATAGCGAGTCCCTCCACGTAAAGGACCTAGAGTAAAAAGTCATACGGGTTAATTAGCTAATCCATTGATTAAAGGGTGAGCACATGCGGAACTATGTCCCTGTACAAGCACCGACGCTGGAGAATCGATCTGCTGATTCTTCTTATACCTATCAGGAATACCTGCCAAGCTGGTCATTGACTCCTTATGTGGCCTGTTATTGGACAATGCATTATGAAGTTTTACCGTTTCAACATCATCGTCTTCATCGTATTCTTCCGGATGGTTGCGTAGATATTATATTTAATCTGAAGTCGCTGGAAGCATCAACCTCTGGATTTATTGCCGGTCTGATGTCCGGTTATGAAGCTATAATACTTACGCAGGATCGAACTGATTGAAACGTTTTTATTGAACGTCATCAGACTGAATCATGTCCGTTCCGAGCCGCTGCTGAAGCATGGCATGCAGTATTTGTACGCGGCAAGAGGAAGAATGACGATTCATGACTTGGCCGACAAGCTTAATTATAGCGAGAGAAACATACGAAGAACGTTCCAGAAGGAACTGGGAGTCAGTCCGAAGGAAATGACGGATATTATTCGATTTCAAAATTTGCTGCAGGAGATGCGCCGGACCAAACCCACCCGGTTTCCCGAAATCGCTGCACAATACGGCTACTATGATCAGCCTCATTTTATTAACAGCTTCAAGCGTTTATACGGCATGTCACCAAAACAGGCATTTATGCCCTAAGGGATAGAAATGAAGGTGTGAAAGCTTCAAGGATGTCCGTTTTTTACAATCCTTTATTGCCTAAATCAACGAAAATGAGTAAGAGGTTATGATAATGATGTACAGGAGGTCATGCAAAATGAGAGCAAGCATATCCGTATTGACACTTGGCGTTGATGATCTTGAGCGCTCACTAAAGTTTTATCGGGATGGGCTCGGTCTTCCGACCGAAGGGATCATGGGGACTGAATTTGAGCATGGAGCGGTAGCGTTCTTTGACCTGCAGGCGGGCGTGAAGCTGGCGATATGGAATCGCAAAGACCTGTCGATTGAAGCGAATGTTCCTTTGTCTCCTGTGAGTTCCTCAGAGTTAACCATCGGACACAATGTGGGCAGCAAGGAAGAAGTGGATGAGGTGATGGAGCAAGCCAAAAGGGCGGGAGCTGCGATTACCGTGCCGGCACAAGACACATTCTGGGGAGGATACTCCGGTCATTTTCTCGATCCGGACGGACATCTCTGGGAGGTTTGCTGGAATCCTAATTGGGCTTGACTATGTTGTAAGGGATATGATAAATTAATCATCGATTGTTGCGCAACGGAACTGAATATTTGAATTTGAATGTATAACCTCATTAATATGGTCTGAGGGTCTCTACCAGGAACCGTAAAATCCTGATTACAGAAAATGTATCTCATTTTTTGTAATCGGGATTTATTTTTTTTGGTTGACTATAAGCAAATATGACTTCGAAGAAAGGGGATTTCATTCCAGATGAATCTGAAAGTATTAATTCTAGCGATTTCAACCATATCCGTAGGATTGGTAGAACTTATTGTTGGCGGAATTCTGCCGCTGATTGCAGATGATTTAAACATTTCGCTTGGCACGGCAGGGCAATTGATTACGGTATTCGCATTGGTCTATGCGATTTCGGGACCGGTTCTCCTTGCACTTACGGCAAAGGTGGAACGCAAACGGCTCTATATCATTTCCTTATTTGTATTCTTCATCGGTAACTTGCTGGCGTACGTGAGCCCGAACTTTGTGCTGCTGATGGGTGCCAGAATATTAACTGCTATGAGTACTGCTCTTATCATCGTCTTATCGCTTACGATTACAGCTAAAGTCGTTGAACCCGCACATCGGGCAAAAGCACTGGGCGTTATCTATATGGGGATTAGCTCGTCATTGGTGCTTGGGGTGCCGCTTGGTATTTTAATCAGTGAAGCTTTTGGATGGAGAGTATTGTTCCTTGGCATCGGCATTCTGTCCATCGGTTCCATGGTGCTGATCTATATGTTCCTGGATCGGATCAAGCCTGAAAATGTAATACCGTTGTCTCAGCAGATCAAAGCGCTGGGCAAGTCCAAAATCGCTGGTGCCCATCTGGCGACCTTGTTTATGCTGGCAGGGCATTACACCATTTACGCTTATTTTACGCCATTTCTCGAATCGGAACTCGGCTTGACTCCGTACTGGATCAGCATTTGTTACTTCCTGTTCGGACTGTCGGCCGTTGGAGGCGGGGCGTTCGGAGGCGCACTTGCCGATCGGATCGGATCACACAAGAGTATCGTGATTATTATCACTTCTTTTATCCTGGTGCTGTTCCTGCTGCCCTTCTCAACGTTCTCGATTGGTGTATTTTTAGTCGTGATGATGGTATGGGGCGCATTAAGCTGGAGCCTGGCTCCGCCACTGCAAAATTACCTGATTCAAGTCGATCCCGCTTCGTCCGATATTCAGCAGAGCTTCAACAATTCCGCGCTGCAAATCGGAATCGCGATGGGATCAGCAATCGGAGGGCTCGTATTGGAACAGGGCGGCTCGGTTGCCAGCACGGCTTGGGTAGGCGGAGGAGTCGTTATAGTGGCATTGGTCTGTGCTGTCTATTCCTTAACAAGACCTGCGCTGGCACTGAAGGCTGGCAAATAGTCTATGATGTAATTGATTGTTATCAAAGCAGTTGTCATCATGGCAGCTGCTTTTTAACATCCTCGCTCCAAAAAAAGCAGGTGCCTATTTAACCATTGCTTGTTATCGAGATAATCGAACGAATTCTGACTGAGAGGGCGCTTAAACAGCAAGTCCTCTCTTTTTTAAAATTAATCCCTACTTGACAGGTGTCATTAATTGGTTTAATCTAAGCGACAAGCAATTTCATTTAGCCATCATTAAATGATTGTTCATTATCTCAGTATTAAACAATATGATCAGCCGATTGGTCCACCAAAGGCTCCTGTTTACTGTTTTTCGTGATTGCAGCGAGAAGCGTAAATAGGGGCCTTTCTGTATATTCATAACGACCACACCAGGTTGTAGTGAGAACAAACCCATAGGCTGATAGGTTGGCATACGGAGGTGTATGACCCGGGAGAGGAGCGGCATGGAAGAGAAGGATTGGGCATTGCTGGAGGAAGCCGATTGGCATTTTCGCAGGATGGTTCGCAGATTCGTGAAGGAGCGCGACAAAATATCAGTGGGAGGCATTTCGTTACCCGGCCTGTTGATTCTAAATACGATACATCGCGATGATGGGGAACAGAGACTGGGCGAGTTAGCCGAACAGCTGGATTTCACATCCGGGGCGGGGCGTTCTCGCAAGAGGAGTTAAGCGATCAAATCGCTTTTTTTAAACAGCTGAATGATCGTCTGGAAGGATTTGCGGTCTCCGTACTCGGGCAGACCCATTCAGCTGATAAGTCATTCGCAGACATTTCACAGACAAACGTAAGCCATCCGAAGCGTACGAACAAATTTATCTCTTATTGAATCTATTCATTAATCAACGAAAGGGAGTAGAGAACGATGGGACATCCGACGATTTATCCAACAGGCACAACGGTATATAACCCTGCGAAGGCATGGAGCGGTTACACGATCTATCAAGCGGCGGAGACAGGTGCGCTATTAATCGACATGAATGGCAGGGAGGTTCATTTGTGGAAAGGACTACGGGGGTTTCCGAATAAGTTGTTCCCGGGAGGCTATGTTCTTGGCAGCACATCCGAGCGTGATCCGAAATACGGATTTCAGGATGAGACCAATCTCGTGCAGGTGGACTGGGACGGCAATATCGTCTGGAAGTTTGATCACTATGAATACATAGAGGACCCGGGACATCCGGCTCAGTGGATGGCTCGCCAGCATCATGACTACCAGCGTGAGGGGAATCCCGTCGGTTATTATGTTCCGGGGCAAGAACCGAAGGTGGATTCCGGTAACACCCTTATTCTGGCACATAAAAATGTGAAGCGTCCCGATATATCCGATATTGAGCTGCTCGATGACACGATTATCGAAGTGGATTGGGAAGGAAACGTAATCTGGGAGTGGGCGGTCAGCGACCACTTCCATGAGCTCGGATTTGATGAGGATGCCAAGCTGGCATTATCCCGTGATCCCAATACCCGTGGCTTCGGTGCCCACGCAGGGGACTGGATGCACATCAATTCGGCCTCGGTGCTCGGCCCTAACAAGTTCTATGACGCAGGAGACGAACGGTTCCATCCCGACAATATCATCTGGGACGCACGGGAGAGCAGTATCATTGCCATCATTGATAAAAGCACCGGGAATATCGTGTGGAGGCTTGGCCCCGACTATTCAACCGCGGAAACCAAGCATATCGGCTGGATCATCGGCCAGCATCATGCCCATCTCATTCCGAAGGGCCTTCCGGGAGAAGGCAACATCCTAATCTTCGACAACGGCGGCTGGGGCGGGTATGGACGGCCAAACCCCGAATCGGAGGATGGGTTGAAAATCGCCCGTCGCGACCATTCCCGCATTCTGGAGATTAACCCGGTCACTTTGGAGATTGAATGGCAGTATACACCAACAGAGGCCGGCTTTCAGGCGCCGCTCGATTCTTATCGCTTCTACAGCCCCTATATCAGTTCGGCCCAGCGGCTTCCGAATGGCAACACATTGATAACCGAAGGCGCAGACGGTCGGATATTCGAAGTGACAAGAGAATTTGAGCTGGTGTGGGAATATATCTCTCCTTATAAGAACAGCCGCAATTCCAACATGGTCTATCGCGCTTACCGGGTTCCATATGAATGGGTGCCTCAGCTCGATTTGCCTGTGGAAACGGAACTCGTGCCGATCGATGTTGCCGATTACCGCCTTCCGGGCGCGGCGCCCAGAGGTGCCGTAACCAGTGTGGAGGTTGAAGGTACGATCTCGTATGGTGAAGGCGCGCTTTGCGTAGCCCGAAGGGATGAAGTCGTGCAGAAAGAAAGGGATCGCGATGAATAGAAGCCGACATATTTGGAAGCGTTGGTGTGTTCTGCTGCTGGGAACAATTCTCGCCACCAGCGTACTTGGTGCTTGCGGAAACGCCTCAGGCGATCAGCAAGGAAGACGCCTCAAACTGAAAATCGCCGATATCTCCACAAATACCGTATTTCGGGTGGCAAAAAACAAAGGGATCTTCGAGAAGCATGGAATTGATGCGGAACTGGTAAACTTCGCCACGCCGGCAGAAGGCGTTAACTCCTTATTCATTAAGCAGGTGGACGTGGCATTCGGAGCTGATTTTCCACTTCTGAATGCTGTTAGCAAAGGCGATTACTCGATATTCGCTTCATCCGGGACAGCGACGGATCTGAGTGCAAGTGAATGGAAGCTGTTCGTTCGTCAAGAAATCGGCAGTGCAGCTGAGCTTAAGGGTAAAAAGCTAAGCTTCTCCAGGGGGACGTTCGTGCCTTATCTATGGGACGTTTACCTTGGGGAAAACGGGGTTGCCCTGTCCGATGTGGAGTTAATCGGACAAGGAGGGTTTGACGAAGCCTACGTAGCGCTCAAAAAAGGCGAGATTGACGCGGCTTGGGTATACGGTGCAGTGCTGAACGAGAAGTTTGGCGCACTTGCGGAAGCGAAAGAGCTGTCGGATATGTCGAAGACCCCGGTACGGCTCGGAACAGGACTGATCGCTTCAAACGAGCTGCTGGAGGGCCACAGGGAAGTTTTCGTCCAGTTTCTGAAGGCGCTGGATGAAGCATCGATTTATGCCCAGGCCCATCCGGAGGAAACCGCCGACATCATGTATGAGGAAGTCAAGCAGCCGAGAGAAGCCACCTTAAAGGATCTGCCAAAGAATCCATGGAAGCTTGGATTTACGGATAAGGCCTATGCAGGATTACAGGGACAGAAGGATTATATGGTAGCTAACGGGATGATCGAGCAAGATTTTGAGCTGAACGATAAATTGAATTTGGATATGGTAAGAGAAGCATTCCCGGAACGTGTAATCGATTTAAAGTAAGGAGATGAAGGCGATGAGAGCCGTGTCAAGTCAGAATGAAATCCATATCGAACAGTTGAATAAGAGCTACGCACAGCCCACAGCCGGTGATTTGCATTATATTATCCAGAATGTCAATCTGGCGGTAAAGGGCGGAGAATTCTTTGTTCTGCTGGGTCCGAGCGGGTGTGGAAAGTCAACGCTGCTCAGTCTGATTGCGGGCTTCGTATCCAAGACCTCCGGTCAAGTGAGAGTGGGGGAGAAGGAGGTGGAGCGCCCGGGCCAAGACCGCGCGGTTGTATTCCAGCAGGCAGATTCTTCGTTGTTTCCATGGCTTACCGTTAGAGAAAATGTGGAATTTGGTCTCCGCATGAAACGAATTCCTGTGGCGAAGAGAGAGGAAATATCCAATCAATTCATCTCGCTGGTGGGGCTTTCAGGCCATGAGAGCAAGTATCCAAGAGAGCTGTCGGGCGGGATGAAACAGCGCGTTCAGCTCGCTCGGGTACTATCCAATGATCCCGCAATTCTGCTCATGGATGAACCCTTCGGTGCATTGGATGCCATGACAAGGCGAACGATGCAGCGGGAATTGGTGCGGATATGGCAAGACACGGACAAAACCGTTATCTTCGTGACGCATGATATCCAGGAGGCGCTTCTGATGGGGGGACGAATCGGCATCATGTCACAGGGTCCATCCTCCCGAATAACGGACATCTACGAGGTGCCGCTTGCCTACCCGAGAGACTTGTCAGATCCCGGCTTTCATACGCTGTACAACCAAATCCAATCGCACTTTGATGAGTAGAGAGAAGGTGAAGACCACATGAGCAACAGACTAAAAAAAGGGTTGCTGCACTATCCTGTTCTGGATGGCCGGACTTGGGATATGGCAGCTGCTGTCCCTTGTGTACGGACCCGAAATTCTGCCGGGACCGATCTATACTGCGAAAGGCGGATACGAACTATTGATGGATGGCACCTTGTTACAGTACATCGGAATCAGTTCATACCGGGTGCTGCTCGGGTGGACGCTTGGGAGTCTGATCGCGATCCCGGCTGGACTTGTTATCGGGAAGGTTGGGACGATTCGGGTCTTTGCGGAACCCTTCCTTAATTTCATCCGGTTCATTCCGCCCATCGCATTCATCACTTTGTTCCTGGTCTGGTTCGGGATTGGGGAGACATCCAAAGTCATGCTTATTATGTATGCGACCTTCTTCATTGTGGTCCTGAACACGTTGACCGGAGTCTTGTCAGTGGAAGAGGATAAGATAAGGTCCGCCCGCAGCATGGGTGCTTCGGAGTGGCAGATTGTGCTTCATGTGATCATACCTGCAACGGTACCGTACATGTTCACCGGCATTCGGCTTGCGATGGGAACATCGTTCATGGCCATTATCGGAGCAGAGATGATTGCTTCCAATGAAGGAGTGGGTTATCTGATCTGGAATTCACGTTTGTTCTTCCGTACGGACTGGATCTTTGTCGGGCTGATCTGCCTCGGATTCATGGGATTCCTGACAGATCGTGCTGTCGGATTGCTGGGCCGAAAGCTATTGTCCCGATACGGCGTAGTCAGCGCAAATTCATTGCGACGGTGAAGAGATGGCTTCATATACAACGTAACGCACCCTCTGATAGAGGGTGCGTTTTGCGTTTATGAAATTCACACCTACTGTTACTTGGGATAATGGATAACCATGCTCAAGCGATTCATGGAATCGCCGGAATTGTGGTAAGCATGGGGTTTGTCTGCTGTGAATCGAATCGCTTCACCATGGCCCACTGTATATTCTTCGTTATCGATGCGCACCGTAAGTTCTCCTTGGAATACGGTGATAAACTCCTCAGTACCCTCGATATGGGACTCGGCGGTAAGATAACCGCCCTTGTCCATTTCGAGGGAATACATCTCAAAGCGCCGTCCGTCCTCAAAAGGGAAATGCGGATAAATCCGAATCCTTCCATTATCTTCTATTAGTGCCTGCACATCATCCCTTGGTACCACGACTGTATTCGAGTAGGGTTCATGGATCAGGGAAGTGAATGAAAGCTTCAGCCCGTTCGCAATCTTCCATACGGTTGTGATGGAGGGACTGGATTCGCCGCGTTCAATCTGCCCCAGCATGGTCTTGCTGATTCCGGTCAGTTCCGCGACTTTATCCAGACTCAGCTTTCTTTGCTCTCTGAGACTCTTCAAATTATGAGCCAATATAAGATGAATGGGTTTCAACGTCATCAACCACCTTCGTATACATATTGTGCGTTATAACATACTTAATGTATAATCATAGCGTACGGACGTTATAACGTACATTTCATTACATTATAGCATACACACATACAAGAAAGGGGTGGGTAGTTTGTTTATCGTTCCGCTGTTGACTTATGCGATTGTCGCTTCATTCACGCCAGGTCCCAACAACATCATTTCAATGACCAACGCACGAAATCATGGTTTTAGAAAAACGCTGCAATTTATAGGTGGGGTAGCTGCCGGATGTTTGGTCATTATGCTGCTCTCCAGTTATTTCAATCTGGTATTATATCAATTCATCCCGAAGATCCAATTCGTAATGAATATCATTGGATGTCTGTATATGCTCTATCTGGCCGTAAGAATCATACGCAGCCAACCACAGGAGCGGGGCGATAAGGAGGAGGGCTTCAACAGCTTTTTCTTCGGATTCATCTTCCAGTTCATCAATCCCAAGGTCATTTTATACGGAATTACGGCGATTTCAACATTCGTTATTCCTTTCTATTCATCGCATGCCCATCTGGCATTATTCTCGGTGATACTCACGCTGGTCGGCCTCTGCGCTAACATGACCTGGGCATTATGCGGTTCGCTGTTTCAGAGCCTTTTGTCCCGATATGAACGCCCATTCAATATACTTATGGGGTTGCTTCTCATTTATAGCGCCTTTTCTGTCTTTACGGTGAGCTGATTTTGTCCTCAGTGACCATGATATTATCCCTGTGCTGGACGAAAAAAAGGCTTACGGATCACGGATCCGCTAAGCCTTGGGCGTTATTCAAAGATTTTGGAGATCTGTTCCTTTAGCTTATTAGCGGAAGCGTGAAATTGGGTGAGCTCCTCGTCATTGAACTCAAGATTGAGAATTTCCCTTACCCCTGTGCGGTCAACCACACAAGGCACGCCCAGGTATACGTCAGACACGCCGTGATAATCGGTGAGCAGTGTCGACACATTAAGCACCGACCCTTCATTTTGCAGTATGGAGACGATGATCCGGTCAAGCGCTAACGCGATTGCATAAGAGGTAGAGCCTTTTGCATTGATGATTTCATAGGCAGCATTCTTGGTCCGGTCAAAAATATCATCTCTTTCATCATCTGACAAATCAATGCCGATACCGGCTATGTTGGCAATGCTCCACAGCGGCAGCTCGGAATCGCCATGTTCTCCGACAATATGGGCGTGAATGCTGCGCGGATTAATTCCTTTGTTCTGTCCGATCAAATAGCGGAATCTGGCGCTATCCAGAAGCGTACCCGAACCGATAACCCGATTTACAGGGAAACCGCTCTTTTTCAAAGTAACGTAAGACAGAATATCCACCGGGTTGGTAGCTACAAGAATGATGCCGTGGTCATTGTACTTCACGATGTTCTGAATAATATCGTCAAATATGGCCGTATTTCGCTTCAGCAGATCAATCCGTGTCTCACCGGGTCTTTGGTTGGAGCCTGCTGCAATGACAATGATATCTGCATCCTTGCAATCGCTGTAATCTCCAGCCCACAGCTTAACTCCTCCTGCAAAGGGGAGACCATGGTTCATATCCAAGGCTTCACCAAGCGCTTTATCGTGATTCGCATCGATCAACACCAGCTCAGATACTCTCTCTCGTAAGAACAAGGTATACGCAGTCGTTGCTCCAACCGCTCCTGTCCCGATAATAACCACACGAGACGGTCGCTGAGTTTCATTTTGTGCCATAGTGCATCTTCTCCTTGTCATCAATTAATGAAACCTTTGAATTTGCTTTACGAGGAACTGCATACAGCTGCGCTTTAAAGCATCCTCGGTAGTAATGATAACATAAACAGGAAGAATTAAGCAGCAAATGAAGCCTGACGAGGGAGGTCTCCGACTTTAAGAAGCGGAGATAAATCTCTGCTCCGCTTGATTTCAGGGATGGACTAGTATTCATTCAGCAGCGTAAACAGGACTGGCACGACCATGGTCATACCCGCAAGAACCGCAGCACCGATGGCTCCGCGGTAATTTTTTTGACGCCATAGCTGAGGGGTCAGACTTCCAACATAGAAGGCTGCCCACAAGGAAAAGATTCCGACCAAAGTAAGCTTGGCAATCTGAAGCATCATTCTGTCATCTGGTCTCCTTCAATGACGGGACCGACTTGGTCTCCGAACGTTCTCATCTTGAATTGGATATTAAGGTCGTATTTGGCCGTGTGGATGTGATCTCTCCATTTGTAGGCGTACCAATCCTGAAGAGTGGGAAAGCTGCCGCGAATCTGATTCCCGATGTGGAAGCAATCGACTTCCCATTTATACAGCATTTTATTTAGCAGTTTAGAAGCTCTTTCCTTTAATTGCTCCTCGATGGATGTTTCCAGCTTCTTCGTATTTTCCGACTGGGTATAATCAACATCGGAAACCGAACCTAACAGATCACCTTCCATCGTTATATTGAAGGTTATCTGAATATGATCATCGAAACGTTGTGCATGCATGACTTTATTGGTGAGTGTGCCCATGTTGATACTGATGTTCAGCTTCGGATCGGAAGGGTCGCGAAATTCCCATACGGTTTTCTCGAACTGGCCGCGCAGCATATTCAGTGTTTTGGTCTCCATACCGTTAAGGAATCCCCGTAATTTCTGCCCCTTGTACACTGCGGTGCCAAAAAAATCGATAGGAACTTCTCCAGCTCTTGGTAAATCTCCCGCTTTATGCTCACTAACCAGTGGCTGGCTTGTATTTGAATTGTTGGCAGATTCACCATCATGCAAGTTCTCACTGCCCTTGTCGATATCAGGCCGCACAGCCGTTAAAATGGACGTTGCGCCGTTACCCGGCTGTTCCATGTCCAATATAAAATCATGAAATCGTGCCTGCTTGGGTGTAATTGCCCCTATATTGTGAGGGTCTAATTCCAGTTCGAACCATAGATTAATGTCATTTTCCATCTTGGGTTTAATGTAATGCATATATTCCTGGGCACGACCCTTCGTTGTCAGGATGTTAACGTTCCGCCTAAACTCCGTATTCCGAACAACCTCGCCAACAACAGGAAGGATGCCTTGACGCGCAAGCTCTTCCCCTAGGACAAGGGCTTTGGAGTGGATCAAGGTTAGTCGTCTGGCGACAAAACTTTGACTTGTCAGCAGGGCAGCAGACAAATTGGCTCCTTCCTCAGAGAAGATTGTGACGACCTTATTGCTGCTCTGATCCGATCCACTTACGCTTGAAGCAGTTGCTCCGCTGCTGGCTTTCGGCATGGCGACGGCAAATGTATAGATATAGTCATTTTACGGGCCGGTGTCCACTCCAATTGCCATAATAAAGGCCATGTTCTCGTGGATCCAGCCGATCCCAGCAACCCGTCAGCATGGGAATACATATCGCAGGGATGAGAAGGCAATGAATGATCCGTCTCATAAGTTTCATGCAGTTCGTCTCCTCATTCTGTGCCTCATGATTCCGGCGAACCAGGTCAACATGGGTAGAGCTATGGAGAAGATAGATCCATAGGTACGCAAAAACCCGCCATCCCATAGACACGGCTGTCATTTCATTGTTCGGGAGCAGCGCAAATCCATAAACAAGCAGTGTAAGTGGAAAGATGAGGGTTTGGACCCTGGGTAATCGCAGAATCTGAGACATGGTGGCCGCGGTGCAATATAATCCTATGGCCAGTTTAAGGGCTGCGCTAATCAGCCAGGCAATCAGAAACAGACTCTCCAGGCGTTGAATCCACCTGCCGAATATAATCAGTCGGCTGACTTCGAACATCGGAACGTTTAATCGAATGGCGGTTGGATACGGGAATACATAAAGATAGACAATAGTGGTGCTGAATAGGGTGATGGATGAGATTGCGATGCACCACCAGACCGCACGTCCCCATTCCCGGGATTTGCGCATTCGGGGCAGCAGGAAACCAAAGACCAGCATCTCCGAGAACAGTGAGCTTTTGGCAATCCCGCTCATGATGATCCTGGATTTCCCCGTTCCCCAAAAAGGGGACAGCGCATTGGGCTCTGCGTGTGTCAGCAGACCACCAATCACCAATCAGCACACTTCCGATAATCAAACCAATGGTAAGCCAGCAGATTCGGCCCAATGACTCGATTCCGCAGTACGCTACAAAGGCGATCGGAACGATCAGAAAGATCAGAATCATATTCATCGGCGTACGCGGTAAAATATCGGAGGATAGAAGCTCCGAAAATTCACGCAGCACGAGAAAGGTTATCGCAAAGAAAAAGCAAAAGTAAGCGAGATTCAAAAAGGTCCCCACCCAGGGGCCCCATATTTCTTCCGTAGCTTCGATCAGCGTGGAGCCTTGCTTCGCATTCCGGAGAACACCGCGGATCGCCCACCACGTCAACGGACAGAAGATGGCGGCGATAATGGCTATCATCCATCCTGCCGTACCTCCTGCTTCCGCCAGTGATCTCTGAAAAGGAAGGAATATCTTGGTGATGATGAAAATGATCCCAATGGATGCGGCTTCCCTTATTCCGATATGATGCTGGTACATTAGTTTTCTCCCCCTTGCTCGGGAGCACCGTCTTGTCCATCCGGCTTTTTCTTTGATCGTTGCGGGCGCACAGAGAAGGGCCGCGCGAGCGGTTTCTGCAGGGGGCCGCGAAGCAGTGTATTTTCTATTTTTAGGGTGAGGAGTAAGGGGTGCCAGACTCGGTACGCCGAATCGGTTCACAGACATCCAGCTTGTCCAGAGAATGATGGAGAGCAAGACGATGCCGATTAATCCCATAAAAGATGCGAATGCCAAATAAACGAAACGGAGGATTCGCGTTGTGAATTGCATATTGTAATTAGGAATGGTATAGGATGCGAGCGCCGTGGCGGCTGTCACGATAACCATGATCGGACTTACAATATTGGCTTGGACGGCGGCTTGTCCCAGGATAAGAGCGCCGACAATACCGATTGTGGGACCGATGACACTCGGAATGCGGACGCCTGCTTCCCGGATCAGCTCAAACATGGATTCCAGAAGAAATGCTTCTGCCGCCACGGGAAGCGGAATCGATTCGCGTGTCCCCGCAATGGCAAGAACGAGAGTAGTCGGTATCATCTCATGATGGAAGTTAGCAATCGCCACGTAAACCGCTGGTAAATAAAGGGACATGAGAAATCCAATCGCCCGTATGATTCGCAGGAAGGAACTGTATTGCCAACGAAGATATCTGTCTTCGGCGGTTTGCAGGAACAGCGGGAATTGTGTCGGTACGATGAGAGCGAAGGGCGAGTTGTTAACCAGAATTGCAACATAGCCATCCGCAATTTGAGCTGCCGTATGATCCGGACGCTCTGTACTAAGCATCCCCGGGTATATGGAATAGGGCTTATCCTCAATCAATTGTTCTAGCATTCCGCTATCCCCGATGTAGTCGATCCGAACTGCGGCTATACGCCGGCGAACTTCGTTGACCAGTTCGGCATTCGTGATAGATTTCAGATACACAATAGAAACGGCTGTTTGGGAGACCGTGCCTACAACACCGGATTCAACGATCAGATCGGAAGTGCTAAGACGTCCTCTGAGCAAAGACAAATTGGTTTGCATATCTTCAGTGAAGCCTACCTGTGGGCCGCGCACTACATTTTCCGTTTTTGGACTTTCAAGACCTCTTTTCTCACCGCCTTTGACATCAGCCAGAATCGCAGTATCTAATCCATCGATGAGAATAGCGGCGGAACTGTTCAGAATCTCATGGACGATTTCTCCGAAATAAGAGGTTGATGTTAAATGACAGTCTGTGACAATATGAGTTTTCAAAGTATCCACGCTTAAAGGCTGATCCTCCGTCAGCTTGGCATTGATCAAGGGATGAATGACGAATTGGTTGAGATGCTGCGAATCCACCTGACTCTCCAAGTGGACAATCATGCCCTGAACCACCGCCCCTGTTTGTTCGATGACAAAAGGACGAAAGACCAATCCGCTGTTCTGAGGATATGAGAAATGCCCCTTCAGCCAATTGATATTCTGCTCTAATGTCGACGTCATCGCGAGGGGACCATTATCCCCAAGCAAAGGCTTGATTTGTGGCATGCTGGCAGGTTCTTGTCCATTCAACAATCCGGCATCTTCATCATTTTTTAAAGGTCTCAATGCGAATGGAGCATTTGGATTTTGGGTCTGAGACAGGTCAGCTACGAGGTATTTTTTAATTTTATGCCAACCCTGCATTATTCCATCTCCTGTGAGGTGAGTCAGGGACTCACGTTTATTTGTTCCTAGGTTTTGTACATACAGGTAAAATTATGCGGATATGATTGCGATGACTATGCTCTTCGCGGATGGTTTTAAGGTATAATTTAGTAAGAATTCCAGCATGAAGTCATAAATTATAATGAGCGCCTGAGGTGGTCTCTTGTTTGATTTATCAGGGACAAAACCTATTTAACGGATCTCTCCCTTGAAGTGCCACGTACCCCAATGATAAGATGTTTCATAAAAAATTTCGTGTTGTGGAGTGTACATTACATGCTTCATTACTCACTAAGGAGATATCGTTATGGCAACTATTGAGGATTTCACCCAATTGGACATTCGAGTCGGGACGGTTATAGAGGCAGAACCCTTCCCTAAAGCCCGTGTTCCGGCTATTAAGATGAAGATCGATTTCGGGCCGCTTGGGATTAAACGAACCAGTGCGCAGATTACGAAGCGGTATGATGAGAATTCGATCGTCGGACAACAAGTGGTAGCAATCGTGAATTTCCCACCTAGGCGGATCGCGGGCTATGATTCTGAGGTTCTCGTCATCGGCGGAGTTCCGGAGCAGGGGGATGTTGTGCTCCTGAAGCCGGATTTCGACCTCCCCAACGGAACTCCGATTGCATAAGTTCCATTCATCTGCCGGTCTGGATAGGTTGAAGGGCGGGACGCTCCCACTTACGGAAAGTTCTTGTTAAGCGAACTGGACGGTTGTATTATGGAAGAAAAATATAGCTGGAGATGATCTAATGAGCAAAATTCAATTCTCGGTTCAAGTTCGTTTAGTATCAGACCTTACCCGTTCCAAGTTATTTTACGAAGAGGTGCTTGGATGTGACGTGAACGACGTCTGGGCTGTGCGGGATGATTTTGCGCTCGGCTTCAAATTGCTTCAGGCGAATTCTGCTACAGACGTAACGCCAAACCAAGCAGGCAAGGATCAACAGACGCCATGGGATACATATGCATATGTGGATACACATCATGAACTTGATGAATTGTATGAAGAGTTGACCTCCAAAGGGGCAGAAGTGGTACAGGAGCCGGTATTAATGGAGGCGGATTGGGGCGTATGGAAGGATTTTGCGATTAAAGATCCGGACAACTATGTTATCGCTTTTGGCTCGGGGAAAAAGAGTTAACGGATCGATGAAGAACATCGACATAAAACAGGTCTTGATTAGCAGTGACCCCGCACTGTTGGATGTTGAGGCAATTGTGCACTTTCTGCGCCAGAGCTACTGGGCTAAGGAACGGTCAGAGGAGAAAATCCAGAAGTCGCTTGAGGGTTCTACATGCTTTGGGGCTTATTATAACGATCATCAGATCGGCTTTGCCCGAGTCGTTACCGATGGTGCCACGGTATATTGGTTATGTGATGTGTTTGTGGATACTGCCTGCCGCGGACTGGGTAGTGGGTAAGAAATTAATCGAAACGATTACCACCCATGAAACTTACCGCAATTTATTTGGAATCTTGTCAACACAAGATGCCCATGGTCTCTATGAGCAATATGGTTTTGTCCGTGACCACGGGAAGACGTTGAGCCGAAGACCGGATTTTCTTAAAAAAGAGTAATTGCCTCCTTAAAGATGCTGATTCCGGTAGTAAGGGATGTCAGAATCCTTGCGCATAACCCTGCTTAGAAGGGAGGATTCACCGATGATTATATGGGTTAACGGAGCATTTGGTTCCGGTAAGACCCAGGCAGCGTACGAGCTTCACCGAAGAATTCCGAATTCGTATGTGTATGATCCTGAGAATGCCGGTTATTTCATTCGGGACAATCTACCAGCCGATGTCAAACGTGGTGATTTCCAGCACTATCCCATGTGGAGGGAATTCAACTACTCCATGTTTAAGTATCTGGATCAGGAATCCAATCAATTAATCATTGCACCGATGACGATAACAAATGCTGATTATTTCAATGAAATTGTCGGTCATTTAAGACGTGATGGGGTTGCAGTGCAGCACTTTACACTGTGCGCATCCAAGGAAATACTCCTCCGACGTTTGCGAAGCAGAGGGGAAGGTCCAAACTCATGGGCTGCTCAGCAAATCGATCGCTGCATCGACGGTTTCTCAAGTGAAGTGTTCCGCCATCATATTGATACCGACCATTTAACGATTGATGCAGTGGTGGAGACAATTGGCGCTTTGGCGCGTGTGGATCTTTTACCCGATCATCGAAGCCCTGCTAAGAAAACAATCGACCGAATAAGAACCAAACTCGCACATATCCGTTTTTTTGGATAGTCTGTGGCTAAACAAGGAGAAGGATTGAATGGGAATGGAAACACCAATGGAGAAAAATCCGATCTTGTTGTCTTTTCCAGACATGATTGAAGTGTCAGAGTCGCGTGAGAACTGCGGTTTCATATTGGAAAGGTGTATTGCGTAATGTGAAACCTAATGATTCTGGCGGATTTTCTCACTTGAAGATCTATTCTAAAGTGCGCGGTGTGGAATATTAAGCTAGATCTGAATCAGGATTATCAAAAAGACGATTTCTCTTCATGAGAAGTCGTCTTTTTGCGGTCGCGGAGCTGATTTCATTTCAATCATATTAAAATATTTATATAGAGCTAAATATTTTGCGCATATGAAAAAACAAGCTGTAAATCATCGATTAAACTAATGAAAACAAGCTTTTCCTAAAAGAAGAGGAAGGGTGAGAACCAAAAAAGTATAAAATTTGCATTGACAAAAGCCTATAGATGGATTATTTTTTGTACATGGGAATTAAAGTTGCACAAGAGCAAAATAATTGGCAAATGGCAGGACGAGTTTTAGGGGATTATACATTTTATCTGAATGAATTGAGCGAACTCATCATTTATTGGAGTGGAGGAGAAGAAGATGAAGAACAAGGGGACTAGAAGAACCAGGATATTGATAGGGGCTGCCATACTGAGTTTGCTGCTGGTATTATCTGCATGCGCAACGGGGGAAGTTGATCAGGAGGGTGCGGCAGGCGAGCAGCCCGATAAGAAAATTCGTGTAGTCACGACCATTGGACAGATTGCGGAACCGATCTCCGTTATCGGGGGAGACCGCGTGGAGGTACTCAGCTTGATGGGACCAGGCGTTGATCCGCATTTATATAACGCAACTCAAGGTGATATCAAGAAACTGGACAGCGGGGATGTCATATTCTACAGCGGGCTGCATCTGGAAGGAAATATGACGGAAATTTTCGAGCAGATCGGCAAGAATAAACCTGTACTGGCCATTGCTGACGCCATTCCGAAGGATCAGCTGCTGCAGGATGATACACAGGCTACAGACCCCCATGTGTGGTTTGATATCGATTTGTGGAAAACCTCCCTGGATTCTGCCGTAGAGAAGCTGAAGTCTCTGTCACCGGATGATGCGGCGTATTTTGAAGAGAACAAGCAGAAGTATTTTGCGCAATTAGACGAATTACAAGCAGAAGCCAAGGATAAATTGAGTCAGGTTCCTGAAGAGCAGCGGATCATGGTTACCGCGCATGATGCCTTTGGATACTTCGGCCGCATGTATGGGCTGGAGGTGGTGGGCCTGCAGGGTCTTAGTACGGAGGATGAAATCGGCCTATCGGATATCAATGGAACGATAGATATTTTGCTTCAGCACAAAGTCCCTGCCGTATTCGTTGAGAGCAGTGTCAATCCTGCTTCCATCAATGCCGTCATCGAAGGTGCCGCCAAGAATGGCCTTAATCTAAAGCTTGGTGGCGAGTTGTTCTCCGATGCAATGGGTGAAGCAGGAACAACGGAAGGAACTTATATCGGAATGTACCGCCATAACGTCGAAACGATTTACCATGCACTAACAGGAAGTGGTGAATAAAATGTCTGTACTCCAAGTTCAAGGCCTCAATGCATCCTACAGAAAAAATAAAGTGCTTCACGATGTGTCCTTTGAAGTGGAGCAAGGTTCTCTAACCAGTATCGTCGGACCGAATTGGTGCCGGTAAATCGACACTGTTAAAGGTCATGCTGGAGCTTCACCCGAAGTCTATCTGGCGATGTTTCCTTCTTCGGTTCGAGCTTAAGCAAGACCAAAACCCGCGTTGGCTACGTGCCGCAGCGCGGGTCCGTGGATTGGGATTTTCCAACAGACGCACTGGATGTTGTCATGATGGGTTTATACGGCCGCGTGGGATGGCTGAAACGTCCCAACAAGAGCCATAAAGAGAAAGCAATGGCGTCCCTTGAGCAGATGGGCATGGCCGATTTTGCCGGCCGACAGATCAGCCAGCTCTCCGGTGGACAGCAGCAGCGGGTGTTTCTCGCCCGGGCGCTTGTACAGGATGCCGATCTATACTTCATGGATGAGCCGCTTGCAGGTGTTGATGCAGCAACCGAGAGAGCCATCATGACCACGCTGAAGGATCTCAAAACGGCAGGTAAAACTGTTATGGTTGTCCATCACGATCTGCAAACGGTTGAGGATTATTTTGACCATGTTCTGCTCCTGAACCGTACGGTCATCGCGCACGGCAAGACGGAAGAAGCATTCACGAAGGAGCATGTATACCGCGCATATGGCGGTACGCTTCGCTGGATGAAGGAGGCGTAACCTGTGCTGAACTCACTACTATCACCGAACACGCAATGGGTGCTGTTAAGCACATTGATATTAGGCATGGCAGCAGGTATGATCGGCTGTCTGGCTTATTGGAAGCGTCAAAGTCTCATGAGTGATGCGTTGTCGCATGCGGCTCTGCCTGGTGTCGTGATCGCTTTTGCATTGACGGGGAGCAAGAACCTGCTGGTCATGATTCTCGGAGCAGCCGTGAGCGCATTGATCGGGGCATGGATGATCCAGTGGATTCGTTCCTCCAGCCGCATTAAGGAAGATACGGCAATGGGCATGATTTTATCCGTATTTTTCGGTTTAGGCATTATGCTGCTCACGATTGTTAACCGTACGGCTGGCGGGAATCAAAGTGGCCTTGATAACTTTATTTTTGGTCAGGCAGCGTCCATGGTGCGCAAGGATGTCTTTACGATGCTAATTCTGGCTGTATTGGTTATCCTGGTTGTGTCGATCGGTTTTAAGGAATGGAAACTGTTCCTGTTCGATCCCGATTTTGCCCGTGGTTTGGGGCTGAACAGCCGACTGATGAACAGTCTTTACATGGGGGTGCTGGTTCTCGTGATTGTCATCGGCATCCAGGCCGTTGGCGTCATTCTCATGGCAGCGATGCTGATCATCCCTGCAGTCAGTGCAAGATACTGGACACAATCGTTTAGAACGATGGTCATCCTGTCTGCTGTATTTGGCGGCGGCTCCGGATTTATCGGCACGTTGATCAGCACACTCGGAAAAGGATGGCCAACAGGGCCATTCATCGTAGTCGCTTCCTCTGTGTTATTTACCATTTCACTCGTATTTGGTGCAGAGAAGGGACTCCTTATCCAGGCGATGCAGCTGCGCTCCCAGAAAAAGGAGCATATCGAATCCAGCAATCAAGCCGTTATAAAACCACAGCTGTCGGAGAGGGGGAGCCATCAATGACGTATACAGGATGGATATTATTGACCGCCTCACTTGTCGGTTTGTCTTGCGGGATCGTTGGGGTGTTCCTCATTCTGCGCAGAATGGCGATGATGGCAGATGCGATCAGCCATACGGTGCTGCTTGGAATCGTAACAGCTTTCCTCATCACAAGGGAACTAAGTGGTCCTCATATGTTAATCGGTGCTATTGTGGCGGGATTGCTTACCGCAGTGCTCGTTCAATGGTTTAATTCCCGGGGCGTCCAGCAGGATGCATCTATCGGTGTTGTATTTACTACCCTGTTTGCGATTGGTGTGATTCTGATTGCAACCCAAGTAGGCAATGCCCATCTGGATACCAAGCATGCCCTCATGGGGGAAATTACATTTGTGCCATGGGATTTGATGCATGTTCCGTTGTTAGGTGAGGTCCCGAAAGCAACCTTTATGCTGGGTGCCGTATTACTTGTCGTTGTTATTGTGATTTTGACGTTCTACAAGGAATGGAAAATCACATCCTTTGACCCGGCTCTGGCTGCCAGCATCGGAATTCCCGTGGTGTTGATGCATTATGTATTCATGTCGCTGGTATCGATCACAACCGTTGCCGCGTTTGATGCCGTGGGGGCAATCATGGTGGTGGCCATGCTGATAACACCTGCAGCGGCTGCTTATCTGTGGACGGATAAACTCTCGATTATGCTGGTGTTAAGCGGAGCGTTCGGCGTGATCTCCGCATTCACGGGTTACTATATCGCGGTATGGCTGGACACCTCGATCTCAGGATCGATGGCTTTTGCAACAGGAATCGTATTTCTCATCAGCTTCCTGTTCTCTCCAAAACATGGCGTGCTTTCCCGTTATCTTCATAAATTCAATACGCACGGCAGCCAGGAGAAACTGGATGGTACATCCTGACATTACGTGTTGCAAGAAGCTTGGGCGAATAGCATGCCCAGGCTTCTTTTTTTATAACGTAACCTTCAAAGCCATGTGGTATAATTAGTAAAATTTCTGTAGCGGCATGAAATGATAGCCGTTTTCAAGGAGTGCGTCCATATGCAGATGGAGTCGAAAAGACTAATGATCCGGGATTTTCAGGAAGAGGATTGGGCAAGCATCCACGCATATGCTTCAGATCCGTTGGTGACTGAATACACGATGTGGGGACCGAACACGGAAGAGGATACATCGAATTATTTGAAAGAGATTTTTCAGATGATGAAGCAGAACCCCAGGGACAGCTATGAGTTAGCGATCGTACTGAAGGAAAACGGCCGATTAATCGGCGGTGTGGGTCTTCATCGTTCCAAGACGAATGCGGAGCTTGGATACTGCTTGAATTCTCATTACTGGCGTCAGGGATATGCTACGGAAGCTGCAAGAGCCATGTCTGAGTTCGGCTTCAAAGAGCTGGGCGTGAACCGGATATTCGCTACGTGCCGGCCCGGCAATGTCGGGTCAGCAGGTGTGATGTGCAGCATTGGAATGAAGCAGGAAGGGCATCTGCGGCAGCACTTATGGTTTAAAGGCGGATACCACGATTCTTATCTGTTTTCCCTCCTGAAAGAAGAATTCGAAGCTTGAAATACATAGGGTTGAAAAGGGGATTCTACCGTCATGGGAAAAACGGAATTGTTGATTCGTCATCATGGGATATCGATTTACGAAGAAGCGTCAGGTAAAATCTATTATACCAAGGAACATCATCAATCCGTTGTTGTTCTGGCTAAGCAAGGTGAGGAGTTTTTGCTGATCCGCCAATATCGCGCTGCCGTGGATGAAGATGTTATTCAGCTCCCTGGAGGTGGCGTTGATGAAGGGGAGGATCTGGAATCTGCAGCCCGTCGGGAGCTGCTGGAGGAAACAGGCTGCACTTGCGGCAAGCTTGTTTATCTGGGCTGGCTGTACCCGGCATCCTGGAGATGCAATGAGATTGCGCATGTCTATTATACGGATGACGGAATCAGACAAGCTGAACAACAGCTCGAAGGATATGAGAACATTGACGTGGTCCGGCTGAGCGTGCAGGAATGCTTGCGGCGGATTCAGGCGAACGAGCTTCAGGATTCCGAGCTGGTCTATGCAGTGCTGCAGAGCTTGCTTAAGGGATTTATTCAACTAAGCGTTAACGAAGTGAACAGGCATATCGTGGATCAAAGTGTCTAGTCGATAGTTGATCCAGCTTGATCATCATTTCATCTAAAGAGCCGTTACCATGCAGAATATCATCTGCAAGGGGCGGCTTTTTTTCATGCAAATATGGACCAATTCATCATTTATGTCCAAGGAGCAAACTTGGAGGCTCGAAGACGAATATAATCTATTATGAGCAAAAAGGAGTGTGCGATTCATGGGAAGGCATCTGCTGATCTATGATGTGGACTGGTGGATATTAGGGAAACATGCAAAGGTCATACAGCGTCATCATCCTGATCTATACCTGATGTCCATTCAGGATCTGGATCGGTATTTGGAGCAGCACAGCAGCGAAGAGCTTAATCAGGCTTATGACCGAACATGTGCGATGTGTCTGGGCATCGCTGCCTATTGTATATTCAAGCATATTCGTATTGATGCCTCTGCCGCAGTCTCCTATTATTACTTCAGTCAGAATTACGAGACATATCGCGAATGGACGAATAATGAGCTCATCCCCGATCCGGAATTCCTCAGGTTAGTCATACCCCGAGTTGGAGTCATAGGCGCGATGAATGAGCGGCTGAGCCGCGCTTTGCAAGTGACTGCTCCGCAGGCAGACGTGCAGTATATCGGGCATTTTGTGGATCACCGATTATTTCGACCGTTAGATACGCCCCGCGAGGGCCGTGCTCACTTGGTGGTTGGCTGGGCCGGGGATCCTGCCAAACGTTCCAAAAATTATAATACATTATATAAACACATCCGAGAGCACTTCCGGAATGATGAACGGATCAGGTTCGTGGAAACAGCCGGAGCGTATGCATATGAAGAGATGCCGAGATTCTATCAACAGCTGGATCTGCTGCTGATCACAGCAGCCAATGAGGGGAGCGGAGCACCCGCGCTGGAGGCCTATGCATGTGGAGTGCCTGTTCTAGGCACTCATGTGGGCAACATAAAGGCCGCGGCTCATCCGGATGCGTATGGGTTGATACTGGATAGCGACAACCCGGAAGATTTTATTGCTTCGATCCATCAGTGGATCGGACAGAAGCACGAGCTGGCTGGTATGGGGCAGAAGTGCAGACGTCACATTGAATCATTTTGGACCATGGATCAAGTGATCCCGCTCTGGTTATCCGTATTATTCAATTTAAAGAAATAGGAAGCGCCTAGGAGTAAGGAGGGAAGGATGTGTTTGACCGCGTATCGGTACTGATTCCGTATCAATCGGATGGTAACGGACCCAGAGATTGTGCATTGGAATGGGTGTTAGGCTACTATGCGAAGTCCATGCCGGAAATCGAGTTATGCATAGGCGAAATATCCGGGACCGAGGAGCCCTTCAGCAGATCCAAAGCCATCAATCGAGCCTACACTCAGGCTACCAAAGAAATTATTGTCATTGCAGACAGTGATATCGCTTATGACCCGTATCTATTGAAGGAATCCATCGCGCTCGTGAACAGCAGACAGTGGGTAATCCCCTTCAGCCGAATTCTGCGTTTATCCGAGGATATTACCGGGCTTGTGCTGCAGCAAGCAAGCGAATGGCCCTTGTCTATAAAGATTGACATGCCAGCAGAACAGGCATCTTCTTTTGTAGGAGGGTTTAATGTGCTTGGCCGCGAGGCATATGAAACGGTAAGAGGTTATGATGAACGGTTTATCGGCTGGGGCGGGGAGGATGAAGCATTTGCGTACGCGCTGGATACGCTGATTGGCCAACATGTTCGACTGGACGGAGAAATGGTTCACTTGTGGCACCCATTCGTTGGGCCTTCCGGGAATCCCAACTACGATTCAAATTACGCGTTATACCAGCGGTATCAAAAGGCACGCGGCCACATGTCCGCCATGCTGAACTTGATTCACGAACAAACTTGTTAATAAGGAGGTACCCTAGCGATGAGACTGTCAGTCATTGTTCCGGTATTAAATGAAATCACTTTTATCCCCTTATATATAGAAAGTGTAAGCCGATACGCCGATGAGATCATCATCGCCGATGGTGGCAGTACGGACGGAACGTTAGAACAAATAGACAGTCTGCAGAATCGGTATCCGATCCGGTTGCTGCATGTTCAACAAAAGGGCTTGCCCTATACCGAGGATTGGAACGAGTCCGTGGTCCGCAATGTTCTGATTGAACAGGCTCAGGGAGACTGGATCATGAATCTGGACATCGACGAGCTCATGGATGACCGTTTTGTCGAGGTTTTGCCAGAGCTCATGAATCGTACAGATGTGGACGTCTATCAGTTTCCCTTCGTCAACTTCTGGGGAGATCCTTGGACGATTCGGGTCAACAGTCCCGGGGATGAACGCTGGTCCAACGACATCACCAGAATGTGGCGGGCTCATCAGGGCATACGTTATCGCGACGAGAAGCATCATTGTACGCTGGAAGCTGCGGAAGGGCGGAGTATATGGAGCATTCCCCGCAGGCGCTGTGATGTGAACGTGTATCACTATCACTATGCACTGGGCAACAAAATCAAATTTAATGACAATCGAAGAGGCGACGTAAATGTGCAGCTGAATGACGGACAGCCGGATTGGAATTACAGACCCGAGGAATATGAAATCGTCACCAAGCCTTATCAAGGCCAGCATCCGGAAGTGATCATCAACCATTTGAGTCGGCAGGGGATTTGAGGATCTGAACAGCGTGTTTCGGATAAAAGAATACAACAATAGAAGAATAGAAGAAAGAAGGCCCCTCCTAGAGCTGAGCGGAACTCAGTCAGAGCGGAGGCGCCTTTTTTTTAGAGTATCTTTATTTTGTTACATGATCCACAGAGCAGCGCAGATCGTTTACGACTTGAGATACTGCGATCCGCTCCAGTATCCGGAGATTCGGTAATCGAGTCTGCAAGGATGTAAGCTGTTGCTCATGATAGCTTAGGGGATCGGCCCAGTACTGTTCGGAGTGAATCTGCGCATGAACAACTGGGGATCCGCAGTAGATGACCTGATCGAATAACACCTCAGAGAACAGATCAATCCGGTTCGTAAAATAAAGCTGTGGCCCGATCTTCCGAGTGCCCACAATAAGATTGCCATGGTATAAGTGGGTATACACAATCACCAACAGATCTTCATCTTCGGTTAATCCCTTCACGATCTGCTGCCATCGCCTTGAGTTGGTCTCCCATAGAGTGAGTCCGAGCACCAGCACAACGTGCTTACCGGTTTGCCGGATCCTGGACGCTATTTCCGAAGGTTGATCCACCATATGAAAAATGCTATGCGGTCCTTTTGGCAATCTCCACGACTTGTTCCATTTCTGCTCGTAATATGCTTTGTTCTTGTTCCATAGCGAGTTGTACACGCTATTCTTCAGCTTCTTGATCGTAGCGCTGCCGTGATGGTATACAAAAGCGTCCTCGACAATCGCCAGGCGGTACCCGGCATTTCTTACGCGCTCGCAATAATCATCATCCTCAAACATCCCCAGACCAAATGCGGGATCCAGAGTTCCTACACGTTCCCAGACACTCCGTTTAATAGCCACGCAGAAGAATCCTAGGAGATCCGTATAACGGGTTCTTCTCCGGTACCGCTCGTAGAACTCGCTAAGCCAACGCGGACTGGCGCCTTGTACAGCATCCCCTATGAAATGATCGAGCGCTTGATCATTTCCCACATGATTGGACATCGGTCCTGTCATGGCAAGCGAGGCATCCTCTTGAAAAGGTCTGAGCAGACGGGAGATCCAGCTCCCATCCGGAACGATGGTATCGTTATTGAGCAATATGATGAATTCTCCCGTAGATGCTTCACACCCCAGCGTATTTCCGGCGGCGAAGCCAAGATTCGTAGGCGAGGTTATAACCTTGATGAGCGGATTGCTCAGGCTTCTAAGATAGGAGGAGGTTTGGTCCCTTGAGGCATTATCTACAATAATAACCTCCAGGTTAGGGTAATGACCCGGCTGCATCAGCCGGTGGAGGCATTGCTGCGTGTAGGAGCAGTTATTATGAACCACCAGGATGACACTGACCTTGGGATACAGCTTCTGCACAATATGGGTATTCAGTGCTTCATAACGATGCTCCCAATTGTTATGCTCCGCAAATTGCTGCCGCTGCTTCATAACGCCAGCTTCGGTTTCAATCAGTGCAGCTTCAATTGCCTCCTCATACTCGGCAGCCGTATTGGCAATCGAGATCATGTCGCCCGCAACGGTCTTCACTTCAGGTAGCTCCGTAGAGACAACCGCCTTGCCGGCCGCCAAATATTCGTACAGCTTGACGGGATTGGTAGCTTGCGTCAGTTCATTTTTTATGAACGGTATTAACGCGACCTGAAATCGATGCAGATAAGCCGGGAGTTCATGATACGGCTTCTCCCCGAGCAGCAATACGTTGCTTAGACCCTCAATGCCTGAGGTATCGCAGCCAAAGGTGTGTCCGATGAGGACAAACGTCCAATCCGGCCGATGTCGAGCCAGCGATTCGATCAGCTGAATATCAAACCAGTCGGAGATGGCGCCATAATAACCAATGATCGGCTGATCGATCCCTTCAAGCTCGAACAGAGGTTCATTATCATTAGGCGGTTTGGAGAAATGAACAGTATCTGCTGCATTGCGAATAAGTACTGTGGACGGATTATAGGGAGCGGCCCAATCGTACAGATGCTGTGAGGTGGTTACAACAAGCTCGGCTTCACGCAGTAGCTGTTCTTCTTGATGGAGCATGGTCTGGTCGTTGGTTGAAAAACCGGCATGGTGATCCATGCAATCGTAAACGATATGATGCTGATCCATTGCCGTCACGAGTGGAGTCCAGAACGGAAGATCCACGATGGAGACCAATTGAAACAGTCCGAATTTATCCCGGACATACTCAACTGACCATTTCAGGTACTGGATATCCCACAGATCCATTTCGTCCTGGTACAAATTTAACGGTTGATTGGCACATAAGGTGACAAGCCAAACATTCCGATCAATATTTTTAACCGTTACCTGGCGACTGATTTCTTCCCTTGATGCTTCCTCTTTACCTAAACCAACCATCTCCGTCGTTACATAAAAAACCCGATGTCCTTGCTGCGCAAACTGCTCCGATAACTGCTGGGGACGCTGCCATCGAAACTGCCAGTCAATTACGGGAAAACGCATGATATCGTATAGAGGCGCGGATATAGGTTCGGTCTTCTCGGCCGTCTGCAAGTCGGCTTCCCCAGACTTTTCAGGCTCAGGTTCAGTATGCAACAAAGACCGCGAATACGTCATTGGCAGCGAGACAACGGGGGACACCCTGGAAGCCGACCGACTTCTTTCGGTTGAACGTTCAGACTGTCTGTGGCGGGCTTTCCACTGACGTGAGGCCGATCGATTGGAACGAAGACTTGCGGTCGGCGGTCGTGCTTGATTTTATTCAAGATTAGCCTCCTCTCTGGTGCAAAGGTCTATTTAACAAAATATGTATCATCTAAATCATCTGTATGGGTAGATCACCATTTGGAACGGAAATACCCAAAATGTTCGGGGTCTCCTTATGGCTTGATTGAACCCTAATGTCCCTCGGAGTAGGCCATTTTCTTATCTTTGGCATTCCAGGTTGCCATTGTCCTGACCGTAACATACGGTACCAATGAGTATATACAGGGGGGATGCACTAGTGAGGAGATATTGGAGCCGGGGGCAGCAAGGGGAGTGTAAGGAGATCACGGGGCGAAGAAAGAAGAAACAGGGGCGACCTTCACATTCGATATGGTGTAAACTCCGGATGCTTCATCGTAAGCTCATACGGAATTTGGCACAGATCCGGTTGCAGCTTAGCCGGTTAACTGCCCGGGTTCAAGCATTACAGGAGCAGGTGAACGAACGGCAAGGAGGTCCAAGCAGCAGTGTCACCGCTTTGTTAACTGGAAAATTGAATACTCGGCTGACGGTTGAAACGACGGCGGGCTCCGTATTCGGAACGCTGATCGCGATCGGTGAGGATTTCGTTCAGATCGCAGAGCCGAATGGCAGTATTGCCATCATACCGATGCGCAGCTTCTTATCTATTTCTTGATCACAGTCCGAGGAGGGGAACACAATGGATTTTTCGGAAATTCTGGCGACTTTCATAGGCAGGACGGTAGAGATCATCCAAACCAATCAATTTCTGCAGGGACAGTTACGATCCGCAACGGATGGATTCATTACAGTGGAGGTTGTAAGCTCAAATTATATCCCTACATCACAAGTGGTCACAGTACTTAATGAGAGCATTTCATTTGTTCGCATTTTGCCTCTTTGAGTGATCGGCTTATTCCAATTCATTGAACACATCTTTTGTAGAGTTTCTCCATGCTGAATAGTGCAGAGGATGGCGATGAGTGGTGCTGGAGCTTCGGAGTCTGCGGTGGTATATCGACTCTGGTACATGGTACAGCTTGTGATGAAGGGATAGTCTGGACAGCAGATCGATATCTTCATAGAGTCTTCCTTCAAAAAGCATGTCTTCGTTCCAGCCTTTTACCTGTTTAAGCGAAGAAACATTAAACATGCGCGGAGCTATAGCATATGCATCGTTTCGCAGACTATCGCAAGACAGGGAAGAGGGGGCCGTGTGTACTCTTTGATACACCAGCTGTTTGTTTGCACGCTCAAGCCATTCTACATGATTGCCGTAAATAACGTCAGCATGCTGCACCCTATGGGCTTCTCGCAGAAGGACTTCAAGCGCATTTGGTGCCAGCCAATCATCGGCATCCAGCTCTAGCAGCCAGGGGGCATGGGATAGATGCAATATTCGGTTTAATGCATGCGCTTTACCCCGATTCTTTTGCTGTCTTACTATTGTAATGCGGGAATCTTCGGGCAGATGCTGCAGGCAGGCTTCTGTCTCTTCAGACGTTGAACCATCATCGAGGATTACAAGCTCCCAATCCTTACAGCTCTGTACCAACACGGATCGGACAGCCCAAGTCAGATACTCGCTGTCATTATAAGTACACAGAGCAATTGTGACAAGCGGGGGGCTAACCGCCTCCGCCCGCTGTGAATGGGTATGGGCAGCTGCAAGAAGAAGCGGCGACACCGCCAACCATTCTTCTGCTTCCTTCATCCAGGCAGGGGCCCTGCGATGATGACACAATATGGCCTGGCAATCAATTTCAGACCATTCATATTGGCCGGATAATTGGAGCTGTTTATCAATTAACACATATTTCTGAAACGGAAGCTGATCCTTTGTTGCAAAACCCTTTTGATGGCCGTTCATTACAGCCTGCGTGCGCCATATCAGGGGTCCTCTGGGAATGTGGGGAGGTGAAGCGGCCCTGGAAGACGAAACTTGTGGCTGACCTAATGTATGGACGGGATTCAGAATAAAACCTGCTAGTTGGTCAGAGGTGGTTCGCAGCCATCGGTCCAGCTCGATCTTTGCATGAGGCTGTACATCATCACCAGCGTAGAGCGTCATAAACCAGGGAAACATCTCCACGGACAAGGCTTCATTCATGACCCATGCAGCGCGTTCTTCACTTGGAATCACAATCGGACGAGCGTCCGGAAAAACGCGTTGAACCGAGGATAGGGTGCTCTCGCTTAATTGAGAATGCGTTCCCGGTAGAATAAATACCAACATCCGCTCACGTTCCTTTCCCTCGTCTTGTCCTTAAGGCTGCATATGTACATAGGTGCAATGGATATGATGCAGGTTCCTTGTTATCGTATGCCCCTACATGAGGGGCGGATACAAATCGCATCTCACATTCTCTTGGGTTGCGACCATCTGGTAAATGGGGAATAATAGAGCTTGGTGTCCGGATTTATAGATGGAGGGGGGGGTACGAATCTAATGAAGTCAAATGAGCGTCAGATCATATTGCACGCCCAGGAGTTTGCACGTTCGATTCTTGAACGGGATTCGAGCGGTCACGATTGGTGGCATATCCAGCGCGTCACCCGCATCGCCCGTATCCTGGCGAATCTTGAAGGTGCCAATGTATACATATGTGAGCTGTCGGCGCTGCTTCATGACGTGGCGGACGAGAAGTTAAATGAATCCAAGGAAGCGGGTTACGAGCGGGTTCAGAATTGGCTGATGCAAGCCGGTGTTGAGACCACTGACCGGGAATTAGTGCTTGAAATCATAAACACGATGTCATTTTCAGGCGGAACGGGAAATACAATGCGGACCCTGGAAGGCCGAATCGTGCAGGACGCCGATCGTCTGGATGCGCTTGGCGTCATCGGCATTGCCCGTACTTTTGCTTATTCCGGCTGGAAGGGGCAGAAGATGTATGATCCTTTCATTCCTCTTCGAGAGAAGATGACGCAAGAGGAATACCGGTCGGGTGAAAGCACGGCCATCAACCATTTCTACGAGAAACTACTGAAGCTGAAGGATCGAATGAACACGGAATCAGCGAGACTTCTTGCAGATAACAAGCATCAGAGTCTCGAACTTTTCCTGCAAGCGTTCGACAAGGAATGGGCGATCGGGAATAACGCATACCTGTCTGAATCTCCCATTCACCGCGGCAATGTAACCAGAGTTCATATTTCGTTTGATGACTCTACCGCCGGCTCGTTAAAATTAATGCTGCAATCGAACCCCGGGGAGATTGTAGTTACACTGGGAGATAACCTCATGGTCGGACCGCTTCCGAACGACCGTGATTTCTCCCATTCGTTCTCCGGCAGAAATGAATGGATTCAGGAGCGATACAGCACTGCATATGCAGACGACAGGAAGCAGAGCATGCTGCAAGCGGCGTTTAGTTGGCACATATGGCCACAGCAGTTGATGGAGGTGCCTTGTCTTATATGGGCTGGAGATTCCGCTTCTGAACAATTAGGTCTGCGCAGGCTGTTGTCCTTGATGCCAGACCATCCCGATGCCATGGTGATCAATGCAACAAGCATTCTTCATGAACAAGATCCAAATACCTGGTATAAGGGAACATATGAGATGACTCCGAAGAAACTCCAAACCGTACTGAACGTATCCGAGCTTGTGAGGCTATCGCCAGAAGAGCAGGCTGGTTACCGCGAGGAGTGGAGTCGGCTGTTGAACGAAGACGGGACACTTCGGGTGCTGAAAGGCAAGGAGCTGCACACGGTATCGGTGTCTTATTATGATGGTGATATATTAGAAGCCGCATATCGGGTTGAAGCCAGACACGGGTTCTTCAAGAAATCAGCCCGTATCATTGGCGATGTGATCGGCAATGGCGAACTGACCGTTCCGGACTTATTCGTTGAGTACAGGGTTCGCCACCTGATTCGGGAAGGAGCTTTAGTTCATACCGGTGATCTGAGTACAATGCGTAACTACAGCGTGTCTCTTGTGGATCCTTCGATACCTGAGGAGCAATGGAGCCATGAACAGCGATTGGCCAAGGTCGTGAAGGTGAGGTCGCTGCTCCGTGAGATGATGGAGATCAATCTTTCGGAGAAAGACGTGATGGAGCAATTGAGCCAGTTGGATGCTGCCGCTCTCGGCAAACCTCCTTCTCCTCAGCCGGAAGTGGATGAAGGTGGTATCCAAGCTCTATTAGATGAACTGTTGATTACCTACCAACAACATAAAGAACAACGGATATCCATCATGGAATCGCTGGGCAAGATGTTAAACCACATGCATCAGGATACTCATAAAGAGTAGGCCAGTCTGTACAACCTGGGTGCGGTGCCAATAGAATAGACAGAGAATGACGGAAAGTGGTGGCGATATGTTATTTACGAATCAGCAGCTACGAACCATTAGAGAGCATGCGCTAAGTATGGACAAGGAAAGACAAGTAATTCAGGAAGTATTAGATATCCTATATGATCATCGTCTGTTTCACTTGTTTGTGCCTGATGAGCTTGAAGGTCGAATGACTCCGCTTCCTGAGGCAACACGTATTTTTCAGGAGAGCGCCAGAATCGATGGGAATTTGGGGTGGCTGGTTACGATTGGGGCAGGCGGTGGGTTCTTTGCATCCGGAAGTCAGCCGCGGCGTATTCGCATACAGGGAAGCTGTGATTGCCGGCAGTGGGATGCCGTCCGGGACTGCAACAAGGGTAGAAGGCGGGTATGTTGTGAACGGCAGCTGGAGATATTGCAGCGGTTCTACTTATGCGACCACCTTTACAGCCAATGCTGTCATTGAGCCAGCGCCCAACCGTAATGATGCCGTATCCTCTTCAGCACTTGGCGAATCCGAGATTCGTTCCTTCATCCTGAATCCGGAGCAGATTGACATTCTGGCAGATTGGAACGCCTTCGGTCTGCGAGCAACTGGAAGCCATACGATATCGGCGGTGGATGCATTCGTACCGGATGACATGACATTCTTGCTCACGGAGACCAAGGGATATGAGCGAGAAACCATCTATCGCTATCCCTTCCTTCCTTTTGCACAAGTTTCTTTTGCAGGTGTTGCGGCCGGGATCGCAGAGCATTTTCTGGAGGCGGCAGAGGTACTTGCGGTCCAGCGGGGAAGCTCATCTTACGTCATCGGCAAGCTGGAGGAATGTAAGGCAGCGCTGGAGCAAGCCATGTCCGTCTTTTATGTGACGGTAGAGAAATCATGGGAGGAACTGCTTCGCGTCGGCGGATTGTCAGCTGAGACAGAGGCCGAGGTAACGGCGAAGAGCATAGCAGCGGCAAATACGGCTTTATCCTGTGGTCAGCAGTTGTTTCCACTGCTGGGACTGTCCGCAGCTATGGAGGATGCGGAAGTGAACCGCTGCTGGAGGGACCTTCAAACCGCATGCTCGCATGCGCTGCTAAGAAACTTCTCATGAACAAAAAACCATGAACGCGTGGTAAGCAGTTCATGGTTTTTTAGTATTACTATCCCGAAGTCTTATATATCTTGGGGTTAAACGAGGAAATAACGCTGTGACAGGGGCAGATTGGCAGATGGTGCGCTTGTCAGCTTCTCGCCATTCACGGTAACTGCGTAAGTCACAGGGTCTACCATAATTTCCGGCGTCTCACCATTGTGGATAAGATCCGCTTTTCTCACGGTCCGGCAGTTCTGAACAGGCAGGAGCTGCTTTCGCAATCCTAATGGATCCAGCGTCCCCATTTCTAGGGAGGATTGCGAGACAAAGGTCGCGCTAAGTGCAGCCTGCGCTCCACCGTAACTGCCAAACATCGGCCGATACATATAGGGCTGCGGTGTGGCGATCGAAGCGTTCGGATCTCCCATGACCGCATGGACAATCATGCCGCTTTTCAGCACCATCTCCGGTTTGGCGCCGAAAAAGGCGGGCTTCCAGAGCACGAGGTCGGCCATTTTCCCCACTTCAATGGAGCCGACATAATTCGAGATGCCATGGGTGATGGCAGGGTTAATGGTGTATTTGGCAATGTAGCGCTTAATCCGGAAATTGTCAGCATTTGTATCCGGACCTAACGGACCGCGCTGTTGTTTCATTTTGTCCGCCGTTTGCCATGTGCGGATGGCGACTTCACCAACACGGCCCATGGCTTGAGAGTCGGAGCTGGTCATGCTGATGGCTCCAATGTCATGCAGGATGTCTTCCGCACCAATCGTCTCTGCCCGGATTCGGGAAGCGGCAAAGGCAACATCCTCCGGGATGCGAGGATCCAAATGATGACATATCATCAGCATATCCAGATGTTCATCCAGCGTATTGACGGTATATGGCATCGTTGGGCTGGTAGAGGAGGGGAGAACGTTCGGCATGGAAGCCACCCGAAGCAGGTCAGGTGCATGGCCGCCTCCGGCGCCTTCGGTATGATAGGTATGAATTGCCCGGCCGTTAAAGGCGCGCAGGCTGTCTTCAACAAAACCGGCTTCGTTCAGTGTATCGGTATGAATATTAACCTGTACATCCAGCTCTTCAGCGACATTCAGGCATTTATCGATGACATAAGGCGTGCTGCCCCAGTCTTCATGAATCTTAAGTCCGGCAGCGCCTGCATGCACCTGTTCCGCCAGCGCTTCAGGGCGGCTGCTGTTCCCGCGCCCCAGAAATACCATATTAATCGGCAATGCATCGGTTGCCTGCAGCATGCGCTGCAAATTCCATACCCCTGAAGTACAGTTCGTAGCCAGCGTACCCGTGGCGGGTCCAGTGCCTCCGCCAACAAATGTGGTCACACCACTTTGAAGTGCAATTTCCACTTGCTGCGGACTGATGAAGTGTACATGCGAATCCACGCCGCCAGCCGTTACAATCAAATTTTCGCCTGAGATGACTTCGGTACCAACTCCGATAATCATGCCGTCGGTAACGCCATCCATCATCAGGGGGTTCCCCGCTTTACCAATGCCGCTAATGAATCCGTCCTTAATCCCGATATCGGCTTTGACGATGCCCCAGGTGTCGATGATGATGGCATTCGTAATGACCAGATCCAGTACGCCTTCCGCACGGGTCGCCAGTGGATGCTGACCCATGCCGTCACGAATGACTTTACCGCCTCCAAAAACACATTCATCCCCGTAAACGGTAAAGTCCTTTTCAATCTCAAGCCAGAGGGAGGTATCGGCGAGTCTTACGCGATCTCCTGTCGTAGGCCCATACATACTGGCGTAGGTAGCGCGATCAATCTTTGTCATAAGCTCACCATCCCATTCGTTTTTCCGTTTATCAAACCAGCAAAGCCATGAATTTCTTGACTGCCTCCAATCTGCACAAGGACAACCTCTGAAGTTTCCCCGGGTTCAAACCTTGTGGATAAACCAGAGGCAATATCGAGCCTGTATCCTTGCGTGCCGTTCCGATCGAATTGCAGGGCCGGGTTGCATTCGTAAAAATGGAAGTGTGAGCCTACCTGGATCGGGCGATCACCGGTATTCGTTACTTCACGCTTAATGCGGGGCCGATCAGGAACCAGCTCGATGGGCTCATCACGAAGATCGTATTCCCCGGCAATCATACCCGCTGAAGCGAGAATGCCTTGGATCGGATCATGAACACTGACCAACTTGGTGCCATCCACGAAAGTAGCTTCCACCTGGACTTCTGTAAGCAAATGGGCAACTCCATCCATGACTTGATCCGCAGACAGGACATGGCGCGCCTCTTCCATTAGCTCCGCTACAGACTTGCCGTCACGAGCACCTTCAACAACGTAACCTGAAATAAGTGCGGCCGCTTCAGGATAGTTTAATTTCAACCCGCGGGCCAAACGTTTCTGCGCTAATTCAGACGCTAGAAAAAGCAATAATTTGTCACTCTCTTGGTAAGTAAGATGCATCCAAGTCACTCCCTTTGCAATAATTTGCGTCAGAATACATAACACATAATTGTGAATGTAGACTGACAAGCTGCGTAATGGTGTTTATTTTGGATAAATGTAGCACTCCATAGAAAGTTAGTCAATATTTATGTTAGATAAATTAACATATAATTAACCGAAGATGTTCTATTCCTCTTAAAATATATCTAACGAATATCCAACGAATGCCACATCGCGCATAGGAACATCTTTAGCGGGAACCTTAGGCTCAGACAGGGTTGATATTAAGGATAAGCAGGAGGGGTTACATGCTGAACAGCATTTTTTTTGACAGGGATATTATGGCTCGGGATAAGTCCCGGTGATCATCAGAGCATGGAAGAATCCTCGATTAATGACTACCAGCAGGCCATTCTTGAATCCGGCGCCCAGCTCGTCGAAGAGGCCGTGAGGACTTGTGAGGTACATTTCGGAAAGAAGATCCTTTTGCCTCCGCAGCTGCCATCCGTATCTTTCACGCATCAGTATGGTCGCTGCTATGACACACAGGGAGGATTGGACGAGCATTTGGAGATTCATTATCAACATCAACACAAGCCTGAGAATGAGTATACAATCGAGCTGTATCCAAGAAAGAACCGACAACAAATGAATTATCTGTCGTTTGATGAAACGGAGCTTGCGGATCATAACGTGGCCAAGTTCTACATGGGACCCATCAACTCAATCCAGCTATTGGCATTCGAAAAAGGCGACTGGCAGTATCTGTTGACGGCAGCCAATCAAGCCTCGTCGGCAATCAGTCAACAGGAGTTGACAGAAATCGCGCAGTCTCTAATTCATGTCGTTGATAGCAAAGACCCGACTTATGCGAAGTGGGGGAATCTCGCAGTAAATCAAACGAAGGACCATTATCATATGGACGTAATTGATTATCTCTATATGGGGAGAACCACGAAATCCAGCGAATTGGCGGAGGAGAAATTCAAGCTTTGGTTGAAGAAGGGAACCCGTGAATTCGGCGTTTATGCGATCGTTGTGTTCAATCCGACCACGGATCAATTCATAACGATACGATACGAGGAATTCTAAAAGGAATATCGGTTTGGAAGCAGGGATAACACCATTTTCAGGAAAAAAATTACACATGCTTTTCTGAAAGTCGTGTTTTCCTGCTGTTCAGACGTCTGCTTATGGTGTACCATATTTGGTGATACTTGCCTCCGTTATTTCTACATTTTGCGCCAGTATATAGCGATTTAGGAGTGATTCGCTTTGCCGTTTATTGTCCTTAAGCTCCTATTTGTTCCTTTGATATCGGTCTTTATTATCGTGTCGTCGGTTTATCTGGATTACCAATCATCCATCCCTATGATGCTGTTATTGGCAACACTATTGTACTTATCCGTCGTGTTCGATCGAAAGTATGAATGGCTCCGCAATGTTCAATTTCTCTTCCTCGGGGCCTTTCACTATGTTAGCCAATTGAATTGGTGCATTCTCTTGTATTACATATTTATTATTAATCTCATTCATAAGAAAGAGAATTTTAGAGACTCGATGTCGCTGTGCTTTCTCATGATTCTTCAATATTCCGTCATTCGTCTGACCTATTTGCCATTAACGAAGTATCATATATTGGTCTCTGTGTTTGATACCTTGGCGTCTTTTGTCATCGTGATCTCTTTTCATTTCGTGAACTTTCTCGATTCGGAGAAGAAGAAGTTATATAAGCAAAATGATTATCTGACGTATCACGATCCTTTAACGGGTTTGCTCAATTATGATGGATATTTGCATAAAGTTCAGCATTTAATTAAATTGAACAAGCCTTTTCAATTGGTGCTGCTGGATATCAACAACTTCAAATCATTGAATGCCAAAGATATATCGACCGCCAATGAGATTCTTATCAGTTTCTCGCGCGCACTGCGCAAGCTGTTCCTGAACGATATGCTTGCAGCTTCCCGGTACGCAGGAGATCGCTTTGCTATACTGCTCCCGGAGCATGTAAACATCGAGAGCAGCATGTTTAACTTTGAGCATATCGGTGTTCAGGTGACATACAGCATTACGTGTTATCCCCATGAAGCGTTAACCTATCAGGAGATGCTCAGCACCGCGGAGGACCGGATATTTCAGATGCGGCGCAATTCCTGGATGAGAAGCCAGGAGGAGATCCTTCGAACTGAAAAGATGAAGATGGTGGGAGAGCTGGCTGCCGGGATGGCTCATGAAATCCGGAATCCCCTCACTTCGATTAAAGGCTTCATACAACTTTCGAAAAATCAAAGCTATAACATACAGCCCTGGTATGAGGTGATTATGGGCGAAATCACGAGGGTAGGGGAATTGACAGCGGAGTTTCTGCATTTTTCCAAGCCGCATGCCAGCAACATGAAAGTTGAGTCGCTTACGGATTGTATGACCCGTGTCTATTCCCTATGTGAATCCGAAGCTGCTTCCCATGGACATCTTTTTACGCTCGATTTAAGCGATGATCCGATCCATATCGTCATGGACCGCGACAAGATCATTCAGGTGCTGATTAATTTGATCCGGAATTCATTTCAGGCGATGGAGCATACCGGCACGGTTCGTATCTCGCTAGAGGCAGTAGAAGCGCTTGCAGTGGTAAGGGTCGAGGACACAGGTAAAGGGATTGCTGATGAAAATCTGGCGAAAATTTTTGATCCGTTCTATACAACCAAAGAAGAGGGCACGGGTCTCGGACTGTCCCTGTGTCAGAAAATTGTAGAGGATCATGGCGGGAGAATTACCGTACAAAGTGAGCTTGGTAAGGGTACGACATTTACCTTGCGGATTCCGTTGGCCTAGAAAAAATGGATAGCAATATCGTGGAATATATCCTATGATAGGATAGTTATTTAGCAGTCGGATGTTTTAGAGAAGAGATTAATCATGATATGCATCGTTGTGTTGCAGGAAAGGAAGTAACCGTTCGTATGTCGATTTCCACCAATGAAGCCAGCTCTACGATGGTACTAACGCGCAGAAAGAGGCTTCAGTTTGCTCTGATTCTCGGATCACTTTCAGCATTTGGGCCATTATCTGTTGATATGTATTTACCGGCGCTTCCCAAGCTGTCAGAAAGTTTGGGTTCACCTGCCTCATTAGCTCAGCTCAGCCTGACGGCATTCTTGCTCGGACTTGCACTCGGACAATTGGTAGCCGGACCGTTAAGTGACATAAGGGGGAGGAAAGGGCCGCTGATCGTCTCACTGATTATTTATTCGGTGACCTCCTTGCTCTGTGCATTTGCGCCTAGCATATGGGTCCTGGTTGCACTTCGTTTCATACAGGGAGCAAGCGGAGCGGCGGGCATTGTTATCTCCAGGGCAGTCGTCCGGGATTTATACACCGGTTCCGAGCTGACCAAATTCTTCACTTTGCTGATGTTAATCAATGGTTTGGCACCGATTATTGCGCCTGTGTTCGGAGCATTTATCCTTAACTTTGTTTCATGGCGCGGGGTTTTTGTTGTATTGTTCCTGATCGGTGTGTTGATGCTGCTTGCTGTCCTCTTCGGTCTTCCCGAGACGCTGAACCGGGAGAAAAGAGCAACCGGTGGCATTAAGCAGACATTTCGCACATTCGGTACACTGATCCAGGACCATGTTTTCGTTGGCTATGCGCTGTCTCAAGCGTTTGTATCCGCCGCAATGTTTGCTTATATCTCGGGATCTCCGTTCGTTCTGCAGGATATATTCGGTGTTTCCCCTCAGATGTACAGTCTGTTTTTTGCCGTGAATGGAATTGGTATTGTTTTGTTCTCGCAGATAACAGGCAGATTGGCTTCTCGCACCGGTGAAACGAAACTGTTAATGACAGGACTTGTGATTGCCGCATTTGGAGGGACCTCGTTATTCGTCATCACATGGCTTGGCGGAGGATTATTATTCATTGCACCGATGCTGTTCCTGATTGTATCGGCCGTCGGTATGGTAAGTGCTACGACAACATCGCTCGCGATGCAGAAGCAGGAAGCCCGTACAGCGGGGAGCGCCTCGGCACTGCTTGGTTTGCTGCCCTTGTTGTTAGGTGCAGCGGCCAGTCCCCTGGTGGGACTGGGTGACGGCACAACGGCGGCACCGATGGGAACGGTAATCGGCATTGCAGAATTGCTGGCGATCAGTTCGTTTTTATTCCTGGTCATGCCGCTCACCCGCCGCAAAGACACTCACGTTGCACTATAAGTACCTTGTGTAGAAACCCGACCTTTCATGGTGCGGGTTTCTTTTAACATTTTATAAGGCTTTGCATGAATTGTCTGTTAAGCAATCATAATACCATAGAGAAGAAATATACGGAGTAGTAGACCGAGCAAGCACGGACAGAGGATAACCTAAAGAAAAAGCGGGTGAACTGGTTTGAGATGGATGTCGGTTGTAAGCCTATTGTTCTTACTCTTGCAAGAGAATGAACCGGATAACAACAATTTAACGATTATGCAAGAAGGAAAAGTCATGACCAGTGTAAGTCGTAGCGAACATGCGCTTGACGTGTTCCCGCTGCTGGACATGGATAAATACGAGCAGTGGGTGGATATGCTTGATCGGAAAACATATCTTGAAGCACAGAATGCCCGCATTGGCAGCAGCGGACAGATTCGTTCCCGGACAGAACGGTCATCGGCTGAACCGTCGTAAGCTGCTGGAGCAATACTATGCTTATATGTACGGCACCGGATCTGCTTCCATCGAGGCTCCATGGTACCCGACTTATCCCAAGGTGGACACGGAGCTTCTTGCGGCAATCCGGGTTAAACCCATCGGTTACTATGTCACTTATTTTAACTCCAGCAATAAAAATCGTTCCCATAATATTGCATTAGCTTCAAAAGCGATTGATAGTGCCGTCGTATTTCCGGGCGAAACCTTTTCCTTCAATGAGGTTGTGGGCATGCGAACGATAGACAGAGGTTATAAGCGTGCAGGCGTTATTGTAAGAGGTGAACTGTCAGAGGGAGTGGGGGGAGGAATCTGTCAGGTATCCTCCACACTGTTCAATGCCATCGACCGGGCTGGATTGCAAATCGTCAAGCGGTACTCCCACAGCCGTAATGTTCCCTATGTGCTTCCGGGGCGGGATGCGACGGTCAGCTGGGGCGGACCTGACTTTGTGTTTGAGAATGCATATAACCAGCCTATTCTAATTCGGGCCTACGGTAGTGGCGGAAGAATGACGGTATCCATATTTTCCTCTGAGCTCATTGAATACAAGCCGCGCAATGTGCCTAGCATATCGAATCGATTGCCGGAGGAAACAAAAGACAGCCTGCACAATCCTGTCAGCGGGGATTAATGGAATTGCCAATGAAAGCTTCCCTTGCCTTGATGGGGTCTTCGAACCAGGCCGCGATTTCATCAGCCGTCTGTTGGTCAGCGGCGGCCTTCATGAGTAGTCCTGCAATATGCTCGGGAAGCGGCTGTGTCATTGCGTTGGTCCATTCCGTAACCGCAACGATATAGGCCTTTACCCGGTTCCAATAAGCTGCGCTAACAGCTTCATCCCATGCGGCTTCCTTGTTTGTTACAAGGGTTTCATAGATTTGCTCAGCCGCATAGGATGCCGTATTACAGCCCTGACCTGTAATCGGATCAGTCAAAAAGACACTGTCGCCGCATCCCAAAATAAGGGTGTGGTTCTCCATGACATAAGGGCGGTGAATGATCGAAGTGATCGCTGTCTGAAGATAAGCCTGTTCATCAAGGAGCCCACAATGAAACAGGAGTGATTACGAGCAGCGATTTCCGGAAAATATTCCTCGACCTCGACAGTGATCCGCATACGTTCTTCGAACGCTTCGGAAGTTTTAATCCCCTTGAATGTGTCCAATATCCCATCTGGAACAGCTTCAATAAACAAAATCGTGGCACGACCGGAATCGGTGACAGCCGGGATTTCAAATCCTGAGAAGTTACACGACCGGGTACAAAGGTCACGCCTTGCTGCTCAAGATCCTTCATCGCGCTGGAAAAGCGTAAACGTTGATCGGTTGATGTCGCAGAGCCAGCCAGTTGTCCCGTAAATAACCGCTGCTGACCTGTACATTAGTTTACATAATATTTATTATGGTATATATGTGAAATGCACACAAATTAGTTGTGGAAATCGATACGGGTATCCCGTGTTGTTTTCTATAAGTAAGAGGCGAATCCCGTTTAGCGGATTCGCCTCCTGTTATTTGAAGACTATGATTCCAGGATTGCTCATGATTCAGGGTGGAGGGCCAGCGGTATTTCTTCCACGCCCCGGACGATCATGCCAGGTCTCCATCTAAGTTCATCCACACCAGCCTGAAGCTCAAAATGAGGATAGCGTCGGAGCAGCGTGTTGATTGCAATTTCGCCTTCAAGTCTGGCTAGCGGCGCCCCCAGGCATAGATGTATCCCTTTGCCAAAAGCTAAATGCTGGCTCTTCTCCCGCGTAATATTAAAGAGATCGGGATGTTCAAATGGACCTGCGTCACGGTTTGCGGAGTTCAGGGAAACCACGACCAAATCGCCTTTTTTCATCTGAACACCGTGAAACTCCATATCCTCCGCGGCCCAGCGTGAGGTGCTGAATTCAACTGGACCGTTATAACGAAGCATTTCTTCAATAGCGCCATGAATGAGTTCGGGTTGTTCCTGCAGCAGCTTGCGCTGCTCCGGATATTCCAACAGTGCAAGCACGCCATTGCCGATCAGGTTAACCGTTGTTTCATGGCCGGCAATAATCATAAGCGTGACTACGCCATACAGCTCCTGTTCAGATAAACGATCCCCTTGATCCTCGGCCATGACCAGCTGACTGATCATATCATCGCCCGGATTCTCGCGAACCTTGGCAAACCAATCCTTCAAGTAGGCGATAAATTCATGCATATGCTGAGCGACCTCTTCGCTTGTTTCCCGATTCGAAGCGCCGATGATGGAGTTGGACCATAGCCGGAACTTGTCCTGGTCCTCCGTAGGTACACCAAGGATTTCGCTGATCACAATAATAGGAAGTTTAAAGGCATATTCATCAATGAGATTCATCGTATCTTTGGCGGAGGCTTCATGCAGAAGGGTATCGGCAATGTCTTGTATATGGCTCCGCATATCAGCAATTCTCTGGGGAGTGAAGCCTTTCTGCACCAGTCCGCGGAGGCGTTTGTGATCCGGCGGATCGGCGAACAGCATGTTGGTGCTGAATACACTGGTATGTTCTGCTCCGTAAGCTTTGGTAATGTCTTTTATAAACCGGCCTTCCTTCAGCGCGGCAACCGCCTCGTCGTAACGGGTGATCAGCCATCCATAGCGACCATCAGGAAACTTCAGATTCAGAATCGGTTCGCTTTGTCTTAATTTCTCGTAAACAGGATAAGGGTTTTGGGTGAATTCCTCAGTAAACAACGCATTTTTCAGAGATTCGTTCGCACTCATACATTAGGGTCTCCTCTCGAAAATGTTAGCTTCTTATCCAGTATAAGGGATGGGGAAGACCATAACCAAATTTCACAATTAGTCTATCACTTTGTATAAATTGTCATTTTGAATGAAATCAACATTTCTTTTCACCTTTTGCGAATATCGCTGGCCCGCAGCCTCCATTAATCTGTGATAGAGCACAAAAAAAGCTCAATCTGGTGCTTGCCAGCGAGGATTATCCTGATGTGATCTTGGGTCTGAACATTTCACCTGCGCAGCAGATGATCTACGCTACGTGAACGGGCCGACACGGCCGGTATCGCATTATGCAACTATTCCATGCCTGCTAATTTTTGTCCAGGAGGGCAGAGATGACTTTGAAGCAAAAGTTGAGCGGATTAAACGCCATGTGGATATGGTTCGCAGGTTAGGAATCAAGCACATGCGTCATGATGTGACGGCATTCACGCATTCACGCTACCTCCAGAGAAGATGGGCATCGATTATCTGGAACCCCACCTGAAATGGATTGGGAAAGGATGCCAGCAGATCGCCGATTATGCGGCCCATTTCGATAACGAGTATGGGAGGAAGTCTAGCAGCAGAGGCTCGCAAATCAGCGAATCGTAAGGCGAGTTTGACCGGGACTATATACATGAAGCAGGCCTGCCACGGAGTATAATCCTGGCTGGCCTTTTTGTGCAGATTCACTGATGAATCGACTGCTGCCCAATACGAAGTGAAATCTACCTGTATCTAGTAAAAATGGATGCTGAAATGGACAAATAGGATGCGAGAGACCAATATCAGTGATTGACAATTTATGGGTTGCGTTTAGTATTAAACTGAAGGATAAATTTTATGGTGATCATCACCAGCCAAGGGGGATAATATGAACCAAACCACTGTGCCTTATAACGAGATTGAGCCGCAGCTGCAGACCGGAGATATTCTGCTCGCTCACGGTGTAGCCAAGGGAAGTTTGCGCATTGAAGAGCTGGAGCACTGCCCATGGTCACATGTTGCGATGGTCGTACGTGCGCCGAACGATGAAGTGCTCTTATGGGAATCCACATCGCTCGATAATCTGGAGGATTCATGGTTACATGTCAAAAAGTCAGGTCCTCAGATTGTGAAGCTGCGGGATCGATTGTCAACGGATGTTAGTAACCATTATGATACGATGTTTGCGATCCGTCATCTGCATGCTGATCGAACACCTGAAATGTATGAGCAGCTGGATCATTTTATCGAGCAGGTGCATGATGCCGTGTTTCCGGATAAAAAACAGATGTATTGGGAAATCATCGAAGGCAAGTTTGGCATTACATCTTCCTTCCGCGACTTTTTTTGTAGTAAACTGGTGGCGGAAACTTATATCCAATTAAAACTGCTATCCTCAGCTAAGGCACCTAACAGTTACGAACCCAAAGATTTTACGTCGAAGCGACATCTTTCTCTGCTGGGAAATGCTAGATTAAGCGATGAAATTTACATTGATGCAGCGTCGATTCTCACATGAAATGGCGTAAACACGCGGCGGCACTCATTTTTTTTACCTGATCCTGTCTGTGGATTGCCATTCGAAGGTTGCGGCAGCCGAGTCCTCCACTTCGGTGAAGGACGGTGAGTTACAGTTTATAGAATGGAATTTTGCCACAGATGGGAGTTTGGAGCTGAACGGGAAGTGGGCATTTTATTGGAATCAGCTGCTAGAGCCTGCTGACCTGAAACAGGGAACGATTCCTTCAGTCAGCGCCTACGTGAATGTCCCCGATTATTGGACGAACTATACCTTAAATGGAATGAAACTTCCAGCCGACGGATATGCAACGTATCGTTTGACGATTAACGGACTTGATTCAGAACAGTCCATTGCACTCAAGCTGCGTAATACATATTCCTCTTACAACTTGTGGGTGAACGATACCCTGGCAGCTTCGGCCGGAAAACCAGGATCAACGCCTGATTCCACCGTTCCGAAGTACGGTGCATCTTTAGTCGTACCCGTGCAGCCCGACTTGGATGGACGATTAACACTGCTGATACAGGTTGCCAATTTTACGTATCCCAAGGGAGGAATTAATAACGCCTTTGAGCTTGGAGATGCCAAGCAACTGCAACTGGAGAAGTCAAAGGAGCTTGTACGAGACAGTCTTGTCATCGGCTCCCTGCTGGTTATCGCCGTTTATCATATAATCCTTTACATGCTGAGGCGCAACGACGTCACTCCGCTGTACTTCGGGTTGTTCTGTATTTGCATTGCAGTTCGAACGATGCTGGTTGGCTCGAGATTTGTACTGGAAGTATTCCCAGCGTTCTCATGGGAATGGTTTGCCAAAGCATCGTATCTAACGATTTACGTCGGCGAGTTCTTTTTGATCTCATATATCTATCACTTGTTTCCTCAATTTCTGTCCCGCAAGGTATGGCGTTTGACGCAGTTATTCACGATGGGCTTAACTGTGCTGGTGCTTACAACCCGTATTCGGGTGTATGATTATTCACTGATCCCGTTTCAGATTTATTCCATAGGGCTTGTCCTGTATGCCGTCTATGCATCCATTCGGCTAGCAAGACAAAGACAAGAAGGGGCTGTCCTTCTCATACTCGGGTTCAGTCTCATCTTCCTGACAGCGGTTAATGATACCTTAAATCGCAATGGAGTCCTGGCCACACCAGCTTTGCTGCAATTCGGCGTACTCGGGTTTGTCTTTTTGCAGGCATTATTGTTGTCCATGAAATTTTCCCGGGCATTTTCCCAGGTGGAGCGTTTATCGGAGCGATTGTTAACGCTGGACAAGCTGAAGGATGAATTCCTGGCAAAAACTTCGCATGAGCTGCGTACTCCGCTCCATGGCATTATCGGTTTAGCGGATGCATTGATTGATGGGAGCTCCGGCAAGCTGCCATCCCCCGTTGTCGATCTGTTGCGGCTAATGAAGGTTAGCGGTCAGCGGCTTGCGCATTTGGTAAACGATATACTGGATTTCTCAAAGCTAAAGCATCAGGAGATTGGCTTGGTCATCGTGACGGTTAACTTGCGTCTGTCCGTAGAGCTGACCCTTCAAGTGCTGAACCCATTGGCCCAGAAGAAAGGGCTCCTATTATCTCACCAATTGCCGGACGATATCTACGTGATGGCAGACGAGAATAGGCTGCAGCAAATATTGCATAATTTAATCGGCAATGCGATTGCATACACGGAAAATGGAACCGTTACTGTCACGGCGAGGAGAATGTATGGACAGGTATCGGTTCAGATAAGCGATACCGGAATCGGGATCGCAGAAGCAGATCAGGTCCGCATCTTTGAATCCTTCGAGCAGGTTGATCCCTTGCATCGATCGCAGCAAGGCGGTACCGGGATTGGACTCTCCATTACTAAGAAGTTAATCGAGCTGCATGATGGCAGCATTGGAGTAACGTCCAGACTTGGTGAAGGATCAACGTTCAGCTTTACACTTCCCTTGGCTGGTGAGGGAAAACCGAAGGAATCTCCTCTACCCGTCACAGACTATATCCAGACCGAGTCATTCCCCCATTGGGAGATCGTTCAGACCGAGAGGGAGCCAGCGAACTCTAACATGCAGCTGCCCTCCGTGCTTATCGTGGATGACGATCCGATTAATGTCCAGGTGCTCTTGCAGTTCCTGGGCGGAAAGTATTCACACAGGTCGACATGCAGCGGACAAGAGGCCTTGGAGTGGATCGAGAATGGATATAAACCGGATATCGCGCTGCTGGATGTCATGATGCCGTATGTATCCGGACTTCAGCTAGGAGAAGAAATACGCAAGCATTACAACTCGGGGGAATTGCCTATCCTGTTCCTCAGTGCAAAAAGTCAAATGACGGATCTCGTTGCCGGTTTCGAACACGGCGGCAATGATTATCTTGCCAAACCCGTTGCCAAGCAGGAGCTGTTAGCCCGTCTGGAGCTGCATCTCCAACTGGCACGCTGGAATGCAACGCTGGAACGCGAAGTGGAGGCAAGAACAATTGAGCTTGAGCATTCTTTGGAAGAACGGGCCAGGGCTATGTCGAAGGTTTCCGTTCTGGCAGAGCGGAATCGGATTGCTGGAGATATCCACGATCACGTGGGGCATATTCTTACAGCCAGCGTTGTTCAGCTGGAGGCCGGTTTGAAAATGTCTGCCCATAACGCACCGGAATCAACAGAGAAACTGAAACATGCATCGGACCTGCTCCGCAGAGGACTTCATGAAATGCGGAAATCTGTGCATATGCTTGCCGAGGAGGAGGCTGCCTCGGCAACGTTCCGGAACTCCTTGCTGCAGATTATCAATGACTCCCAGCAATATGCGGAAGTTATAGTGGAGCACAAAATTGAAGTTTCGGATGGCAGTCTCGAGCCGGAGGCTGAGAAGCTGATCCGCCATGCCCTGCAGGAGGGGATCACCAACGGAATACGTCACGGGCAGTGTACAATCTTCCGGTTTGAATTAATAGAGACCGAAGAATCCATTCGGTTTACACTCGAGAATAATGGACTTCCCTTCGAATCCGAACGGCTTGGATTCGGTTTGACTATGATGCGCCAAACTACCCGGCGAAGGGGCGGTACCTTCCAGGTCAGCACGAAGGATGGAGCAGGCTGTATGCTAGTACTCACCATGCCCCGATCCACGCTTAAGGAGTGATCAGATATGTCAAGCATAACCATACTTATTGTAGAGGATCAAACCATTGTTCGTGAGGGCCTGGAGACGATTATCAATCTGGAGCCCGACATGGATGTTGTTGCCACCACGGACAATGGACAGACCGCCTGCGAGCTGGTGGAGCAGCTGCGCCCTCAGCTTGTGTTAATGGACATCGAAATGCCGGTTATGAACGGAATTGCGGCAACACGCCAGATTAAGCAGTCACATCCGGAAACCATCGTGCTGATCCTCACGACGTTCACAGAAGAGGATTTCATTATAGAGTGTCTTGCCAATGGAGCATCGGGATATTTACTTAAGGACTTCTCTTCCAACAAAATCATTACTTCGATCCAAGAGGCGGTCCGCGGCGAGATGATGCTCCCCTCGAAGGTGGCGGCAAAATTAGCAGCCCGGTTAAGGACAACCGGAGCTCCTCAGTTTCCGGCACAACATTATAATCTGACACCACGAGAGTTACAGATTGCAAAGCTGATGACGGAATATAAGAATAATCGGGAAATCGCCGATATGTTATATATCACGGAAGGAACGGTTCGGAACTACATTAGCGTCATCTATGAGAAAATCGGCATGAATGATCGGACCAAGGCCATTCCACTGCTTAAACATGCTCTTAGAGATTTTGATTGACATTTTTTTGATCTTCAAGAACACCGCTTTCTATGGAAAGTGGTGTTTTTTTGTCATGCATATCTACGAGTATAGGGTTTGATCGTCGTTTGGAACAGTTACTCCTGTCATATAAAAGTCATATAAGGATCATACAAATGTCATGCCTTTTGTCATGTAATGGTCATACCAATTGGCCCCCTCATTACTTATAGTAGTTATGCGAGGGAAATACGTTGAAACTGAACAAGATGGCGTTGGTGACGCCATCTTGTTCTTTGTTTTATCAGAATTCATTGCATTTGAGCTCAGTGAGGTTTTACTTTCGGGGCAAACTGATATAATATATAACGTGGATAATGATTATCCGCTTTAAGCATAAATTGAGAAACTGCAATTTGAGTCACGCTACTTACCTAAAATCGAGGTGCTGTTCATGCATATGAAAACAGGGGTGGAACAGTCGGTGTATGCTCTGGTCCTGCTCAACATGCTGCCCGACAAAGCGGTGCTGCCTGGAGAAGCGATTAGCCAACAGCTTGGAGCATCGGCAACCTATTTTCAAAAACTGTTAAGAAAGCTGGTCACAGCCGACATTATTACGTCTGTGCCCGGCATTAAAGGTGGCTTCAGGTTAAAGAAGAAGCCTGAAGATATTCGTGTATACGATGTTTACCTCGCGGTGGAAGGACAGCAGTCGCTGTATTCATCCCACGGAATTCTGGTGGACATGCTGGATTTGGAAAAGGAAGAAAGCTGCTGCCTGTTAACGAATTTGATGGAAGAAGCTGAATCCTCCTGGAAAGCTGTATTGAAGCGGGAGACCATTGCTTCGCTGTCGGAGGAGATGTGTGGTGAACGCTTTAAGGACAAAGTGGCAGCTTTGGAGGAATGGATTAACAACAAAATGGTCGTCTAACCGAAGAAGGGGATGGAATTTGCATGAGATTAAGCGTATTGGATCAGGCCCCCGTGACAAGTGGCAATACAGCGGAGGGTGCCTTGAATAAAGCAGAAGAACTGGCTGTCTTGGCCGATGAACTGGGATACAGCCGAATGTGGATGGCAGAGCACCATGGCGGAAATACCTTTGCCAGTTCAGCACCGGAAGTAACGGCAGCCCGGCTGGCCGCCAGAACGAATCGTATTCGAATCGGCACCGGCGGCGTGATGATGATGCATTATTCTCCGCTTAAGCTGGCGGAAGTGTTTAAAACGCTAAGTGCTTTTTCCCCGGGCAGAATTGATTTCGGCGTCGGACGGGCTCCCGGCGGCGATACAAGTGCCATGTATGCACTGTCTGAAGGGCGCCAGTTAATGCTGCATAACATGTATGACAAACTCGGTATTACGATGCAGCTGCTTCAAGACCAGATTCCAGAAGATGAGCTGTATACGAAGAATCTCGCGGCTCCAACAGATGTAGCACTCCCGGAGGTGTGGCTGCTCGGCTCCAGCGGCAATAGTGCACTCAAAGCTGCGCAGATGGGAGTGGGGTATTCCTTCGCACAATTCTTCAACGGTGCGATGAGTAATGAGATATTGGACCATTACCGGGATAACTACCAGCCTTCTGTCTTCATGGACAAGCCGGAGATTAATGTATCCTATATGGTGACTACAGCTGAAACGAAGGAAGAAGCCGAGTATGAGGCGTTACCGCAGGATATCTTTCGCCTGATGATGAGTAAAGGCAGAATTACTCAAGTGCTGACACCCGAGCAGGCTCAAGAGGTATCCTTAACGGAAATCGACCGGATGGCCATCGCAGAAGGGCGCAAGATCCATCTGGTTGGGGCGGTTAAAGACATCGCCGTACGCTTGCAGGAAGAACAAGCCCAGTACGGATTCCAGGAAGCGATGATATGCAGCATTCCCCATTCGCAGGAGAAACGGCTTGAGGTATATCGGCTGCTGGCTCGCGAACTGCTGGGCTCGTGATAGATTTCATCAAATCAAACGCCAAGTCCTCGACTGAAGAGACTTGGCGTTTTTTTCATGCATTTGTGTTGTAGGCAACAGGTTGGAAGCAGATGCAGGAGAGCAACTTTGTTTGCGTGTGGAGCGTTAAAAGGTAAGGAACGTATTCGCTTAAATTATGAAGAAATTAGGAGAAGCCATGCCTTTTACATTTGCTCATCCTGTCATTACCATGCCCTGGTGGAGGAAAAAATTGCTGCCAGTATCTGCTCTCGTAATCGGCTGCATGGCACCGGATTTCGAGTATTTTATCCGGTTTCGAGCGGCTTCGGTATGGAGCCACGAGGGCTTAGGCGTTATTTTGTTCAATCTGCCCATGATCGTGCTGCTTTACCTGTTGTTTGAATGTGTCGCAAGACCAGTTCTACACGTGTATTTACCTTCATGGTTCCCATATCGCTGGAGTAGGGAAAGGAAGCTGCCCATATCATTAAAAGGCTGGCTCCTCGTTCTTGTCATGGGAATGACAGGTGTTGCCACACATTTGCTGTGGGATCAGTTTACGCACAAGGGAGCATGGCTCGTCAATCATATTCCCTTGCTTACACAAACAATTCAAATGGGATCTATACATATCCCGGTGTATAAGCTGTGCCAGCATGGCAGCACCCTCCTCGGTTTGGGTCTGATCGTATGGTGGATTCATCGCCATTTGTACGTAATGCCTGAGAAAAGGAAATATCAGCATCCGATTTTACCATTTTGGTGTGTGTGGGCAGCAATCTTTATCGTCATGATGGTTATGGCGATGATTACGGTGGTGGATGGAGATGGCTTGGCATTTATATTGCAGTTAGTCGTACCGGCGATCAGCAGTTTCTTGATGGCCTTGCTTATGACATGTCTTGTTTTTTGGAGTAGAGCTAGATAGAATTAGCAAATAACTGCAGAGAGCCCTTTCTGTCCATGACGCCTCAGGACGGTGAAGGGAAATGGAGCCGCTACAGTCTGTACTTGGCCGCGATGGGTGTAATCAGATCAAAATACCGGAGCTGTGCATGGACTCTTGTCACGAAAACTATAAAAGCGTAGTTTGCCTAACAACATTTTCATATTGGAATCATAATTTATGGTAAGGCAGGGAAGTGGGAGGTATGTAGTATGGGCCAAGGAACGCAGGGCAAAAATCAAAAAAACCAGCAAGCAACTTCGAATACGGCTACGCTTAAACAATTAGCATTTATTGCGGCACTTCTAGTGCTAATCGCCGCAGGCATAGGCCTTTATATAGCATATGATGACTTGACCTCGGAAGACAACGTGGAAATTATCATATAACAGCGAAATCAGGAATTATCTGAAACTATCAAAAACTTGCGATACACATATATGATCTGATCTGTGACCCTTATCTCTAACTCCTCACGAGCCATAAATGGATCCTCACAATTAGCTGGAAATGGTGATGTAGATGGAGCAAGGCCGCGCATATTGGAACAGCATACGGCCAGTCGTCTTGCATACAAGCATGGCTGTATTTAGCAATATTCAGAAAGGGACCTTTCCTTATTGTTTCATGAAAAAAAGCCAGCTTGTTCTGCGTCGATGAAGTGACCCCCAAAAGTTAGACACGGTT